>JALERH010000039.1 GCA_022764275.1 Blautia sp.
AATCGGAGCCGGAATCCTTCCTCCACGCTCTACAAAGGCCTCACAGGAGAACTGATTCACCGGCATGATCGGAGCATAGCCCAAAAGGCCTCCGAATTCCACGGTCTCTCCTACGCCCTTTCCGATTACCGGAATTACACGTACTGCCGTTGTTTTCTGGTTTACCATGCCAATGGCAGCTTCATCTGCAATGATGCCGGAAATGGTAGATGCTTTTGTGTCGCCGGGAATGGCAATCATATCCAGACCTACAGAGCACACACAGGTCATGGCTTCCAGCTTCTCGAGGCTAAGAGCCCCTGCATTTACCGCATCGATCATTCCCTGATCCTCGCTCACCGGAATAAATGCACCGCTTAAGCCGCCGACAGCCGCAGCAGCCATAACACCACCTTTTTTCACCTGATCATTTAACAGAGCCAGAGCAGCCGTAGTTCCCGGTGCTCCGGTCCGTTCCAGACCGATTTCCTCCAGAATCTCCGCCACACTGTCGCCAATGGCAGGTGTCGGTGCCAGAGAAAGATCCACAATGCCAAAGGGTACACCCAGTCTTTTGGAAGCTTCCTGCGCCACAAGCTGTCCCACACGGGTCACCTTGAAGGCAGTTCTCTTAATCGTCTCACAAAGAGTCTCAAAGTCCTTTCCACGCACTTTGGTAAGGGCAGTTTTTACCACGCCAGGTCCGCTGACGCCTACATTGATGATCGTATCTGCTTCTGTCACACCGTGGAAAGCTCCCGCCATGAACGGATTGTCATCCGGTGCGTTACAGAACACCACAAGCTTGGCACATCCCATGCAGTCCTGATCCTTGCTGGCTTTTGCTGTTTCCAGAATGATCTCGCCCATCAGCTTCACAGCATCCATATTGATACCGGTCCTGGTGGAGCCAACATTGACAGAACTGCATACACGTTCTGTACAGGCAAGTGCCTGTGGAATAGAACGGATCAGCATCTCCTCTGCCGGTGTCATACCCTTACTTACCAGAGCGGAAAAACCGCCGATAAAGTTTACTCCCACTGTCTTTGCCGTTTTGTCCAGTGTTTTTGCAATGGATACAAAATCCTCTGTACTCCTGCAGGCAGCACTTCCTATCAGGGCAATGGGTGTAACGGAAATTCGTTTATTCACAATCGGGATTCCGTATTCCATGGAGATCTTGTCTCCTGTAGAGACCAGATCCTTTGCTCTGGTGGTAATCTTATTATAGATTTTTTCATTTAACTTCGTTATGTCGTTGTCGATACAGTCCAGCAGGCTGATACCAAGAGTGATGGTACGCACATCCAGATTTTCCTGTTCGATCATCTTATTTGTCTCATTTACCTCAAAAATATTAATCATATGTCTTTCTCCCGGAATTAAACTGTTGTTTCGGAATCTGCATTCGCCTGTAGATCAGATACGATGCATTTTATTGAAAATATCCTCATGCTGGCAGCGGATGACAACTCCGATCTTATCTCCCAGGTCTGCCAGCTCCTTTGCAAGGGAAGCAATGTCTTTGTCAGAGCCGCTGGGGTCTGCCACCATCATCATGTTAAAATATCCCTGCACGATCGTCTGGGAAATATCCAGAATGTTTACATTGTTGTCAGCAAGGTATGTGCAGACCTTTGCAATAATACCTACGGTGTCGTTCCCTACTACTGTGATGATCGTTTTTTTCATGAGTATTTTTCCTCCTGTATTTGGACCGGATGGCCATATTTATGAAAATTTTATAAAAACCTTAAATGGTCACAACCTCTGAGATGCAGTCACGCTTTGCTACCTGAATCTTAAAATCACAGGATCTGTATGGATTGTCTCCCAGCGTCACTTCTGAGCACACAGTCTCATATGCCAGCGCCTCATAATTGTTTTCCTTACTCAGATGACCCAGGAAAACGGCTTTTAAATTGTCATGAAGCAGTCTGCAGAGAAGCCGCCCTGCATTTTCGTTGGACAGATGGCCTCTGTCTCCCAGTATCCTCTGTTTCAGATAATAGGGATATTTTCCCACCTGGAGCATCCGGATATCATGATTGGCCTCCAGTAAAAGCGCATCCAGATTCTGAAGATTGTCTACTATGTAATCGTTATATTTTCCAAGGTCTGTAGCGATTCCCACCGACTGGCTCCCGCATTCCAGACGATATCCCACCGGCTGTGCTGCGTCATGAGGAATGGTAAAGGGATGAATGGTGAGATCTTTGATCTGAAAAGGTTCATCCTCCCGGATTTCATGGATGAGTTCCATGTTCAGGTTTTTCATTGTTTTCATCCGGCTGATGGCATCCGCGGTTCCGCCTGTGGTATAAATGGGAATCTGGTATCGTTTTGCCATAATTCCCAGACCGCTGATATGATCGGAATGCTCGTGTGTGATCAGAATCCCGTCGATATCCTTTCCTGTCAGTTCCAGACTGTTCAGTCCCTGTTCAATTCTTTTTCCGCTGATACCCGCATCCACCAGAACATGAGTGTCGTCTGACCCTACATAAATACAGTTTCCGCTGCTTCCACTGGCAATGCTACAAAGTCTCATTTTCTCTTACCCTTTCCCGGATCTGTCGATAAGTCTTCTCCAGATCCCCGTTGTTTTCTATCGCATAATCTGTATGAGTCAGAAAAAACTCTTCCGAAGCCTGATTTGCGATGATGTTTTGTGCTTTTTCTCTCGTATATCCCCGGCTTTCCATCAATCTGCGGATACGAATGTCCTTGTCCGTATGTACATACCAGACTTCATCACAGAAATCCTGGTAATGCTCTTCCAGCAAAAGCGCTGCTTCCACGATGACGAGAAGCCTGCCCGCTTTTTTCTGTTCTTCCAGACTCTTCAGGATATACCGTTTTACAGCCGGATGGATGATGCTGTTCAGCTGCAAAAGCTTTTCCGGCTTACCAAATACTACATCGGAAACCCTCTTCCGGTCAATAGTTTTATCTTCTTTTATGATTTGTTTCCCAAATAATGCAA
Source organism: Blautia sp. (assembly GCA_022764275.1). GTDB lineage: Bacteria > Bacillota > Clostridia > Lachnospirales > Lachnospiraceae > Blautia_A. The sequence continues at coordinate 2,969 of JALERH010000039.1, forward strand.
TCACCGGCTCATAGCATTCTTCTCCCGGCTCCATCACCAGATGTCCCA
>JALERH010000042.1 GCA_022764275.1 Blautia sp.
GAAATCATCGCAACACCTACAGGCAATGATTTTGTGACATTTGAAATTACAGACATTGCACCTATCGCAGTTGAACTACCATCGCCGAAAAGATTGATGCGATTCTCAGCCTGATGGAATTCTCCAGCCGCATGAAGGACTATTACGACATCTACTATCTTGCGAGTAAGTTTGATTTTGAGGGCTCTGTTTTGACTGAGGCACTGAGAAAAACCTTCGAAAATCGTGGCCACACTTTTACCGCCGAGCAATTTGAACAGGTTATGGCTTTTGATGAGGATGAGGCTATGCAGAAAAAGTGGAAAGCATTTTGCCGCAAGATTGATACAAAAACTGATGATTACAGTACCGTACTGCGGACAATCAAAGATTTCCTGGCCAAACCAATCTTAGCGGCAGTCCACACAACTTGCTTCGATGAACAATGGATTGCGGCAACAAATACATGGGGTCAAGGAGGTAAGTACGATGGCTAAAATAATGGAAATTGTTGCGAAGGAAACCAAGGGAAAAAGCTACCATACATACAAGTATAGCTATGATTCTGTTGGCTTGCCTTCCATAGATTATGATGATGACCCCAACAAAATAATGAAGTGGAAAGACTCTGCTGAAACCGGATCTCCGAAGAGGTCTATTGATTTAAAGCCGTTGGCCGATCAGTTACAAAAGATAGGAGAACCCCCACTTCTTAAATATTTCCTTGATGATTCACGCCAAAAAAAACTCCTTTGTGATTACTACCACGTAATAACCACAAAGGAGGAAAGATTTTAGGCAAAACCTATACAATATTTCAAAAACCTATCTAATATGTATTTTATTATATAAAAATTCAAGAAGTCCCTCACAACCCTCTACAACATCTGAATAGGTTTCATCAAAATTTCCTGTATACCACGGATCCGCTATATCTCTTCCTGATCCAGAAAAGGACAAAAGTTTATACACCTTTCCCTCAGGATCCCCTTTCAACATCCGGGTAAGGTTACGGATATTCCAAGTATCCATCCCTATGATATAATCAAATTTGTTATAATCATTCCATGTGATCTGTTTTGCTCTGTGAGGTACTAAAGGTACGTTCTCCTCACGCAATTTATTTACAGTGCCTCTATGAGGAGGATTTCCTATCTCCTCCGTACTGGTAGCGCTGGAATCAATGTTAAATTGATTCTCCAGCCCTCTTTCTTTAACCATGTGAGTAAAAACGCTCTCACACATGGTAGATCTGCAAATATTTCCATGACAGCAGAACATTATATTTATCATTTCTCTTCCCCTTTTCTGATTTCATGTTTTATACTGATCCATTCCCATAAGCTTTTCAATGGAATCACTCTTCTGAATCTATTTTTATTATACAACAAGTAAAGCACTTAGTCATTAACTGCTGTATAAATTCATGCCGCTATTTTGAATCCAACTGTATAGCCGTTTACTGTTTGTTCTGAAAAGTATGCCGTTCACCTATGGCAGAGTTTATTTTTAAGGATATGGTGCAAAAGAAAGGACTTGCGGACTTGTTTTATATTGCATCTGCGGCCACCAGCACAGAGGAGATATGGAACGGAGTTGGCAATCCGGTGTATCCGCCTGCCAGAGAAGAGCTGGCAAAGCATGGTATTTCCTGCAAAGGAAAGCGGGCGGTACAGATAACGAAAAACGACTATAGCAAATATGATTATATTCTCGGAATGGATCAGTGGAATATGAAAAATATGATGAGAATCCTGCGCACCGATCCGGACAGTAAAGTAAAACTTCTGCTGGACTACTCAGAAAGGCCACGGGATATCGCAGATCCATGGTATACAGGAAATTTTACGCTGACATATTCAGATATTGTGGAGGGTTGGGAGAGTTTTCTGCAATACCTGGAAGAGAACGGTATAATATGAGTCACTTTGTATTTCAAGGACCCTGCAGTACGCAGGGTCCTTTTTGTACACAGTGGGGTCAGGTACCAAAAACTTTCGTGTTTCCTTTCGCTCATGTCAGGATAAGTCCCAAAAGATTTTTAGAAAATTTCAGAGTCTACCTTATTTCCGATTTCAATATAATGAGCTACTATCTCCTTCTGAACTTCCGTTGGATACATCAGAACCGTATAAGCGTTCCCGATTTTACTTATCTTTTCTACAGCCTCAATCCCTTTAGAAAGACCTGATTCAGTCTGAACCTGAACAACCCTACCATCGATCTGCCTCTCTTCGACATATCCCATCCCGGTAAGCAGCTTAAAGATATCTGTTCCGAAAATATGCTTCACATTATATGCGGATGTTATCCGATTCAGCTCATCTTTTATTTCAGAAACAAGGTATAAATCATGATACTCAAACTTATCTCCATCTTCCGGATTGAGATAAAAAGGAACTTTATGATTCTTGCGCTTTTTCTGAGATTTATCTTTTACATCTGCAAAGTCATCTTCATCCTTAATACTTGTAACTGCTTCAGGATTTTCATCTATAAATGCCGTCACCGCCTTTATAAATCTATCGCCGTATTTCTCGTACTTTGCTTCACCCACACCGGAAACATTCAACATAGATGCTCTGTCACGAGGAGCTTTGATGCTCATATCGACCAATGTTTTATCACTAAAGATGATATATGGCGGCATTCCTTCTTCCCGGGCGATCGTAAGACGCATCTGACGGAGTACTTCAAATAATTCGTATCCTGCTTTCGTGAGAGAATCCGTGCTTCTTCTGCTACGTCTCTTCGCCTGACGTTCAGGTTCGCTGTCTCTATATGTTCGGATCAAAACATGTGCGTTCGGATCCTTAAGAGGTTCTATGTTGCCCATGCGGATCACACTGTATTTATCTGCGGTCTGATACAGATACCCTTCCAAAAGCAGCTGTCTAATAAGCAATCTCAGATTCGATTCAGATCGATTCTTTAGTGCACCGTATGTCCTATATTGAGTGGTTCCAAGCTCCTTTAATCTGGCTCTGTTTGCGCCAAGAAGTGTGCCGAGGATTATATTCATACCATATCTTCCTTTTGCTTCCCACACACAGTTAATGACAAGCTTTGCATCTTCTGTCATATCAATCTCGGTGAACTCTCTATGACAATTTCCACAGCTGTCACACGGCTCATTGCGTTTCTCGCCAAAGTATTCGAGAATATAATTGCGAAGGCATCCCGAAGTCCGACAATAGCCTTCCATAACCTGAAGCCTTTTTGCATCACGCTGTTTAATGAGGTCAATATCTTCATATGGAATATCTGTAAAGTCCTTATGATCAAGCAGGAACTTGTTTAGCATAATATCCTGTGCCGAAAACAGCAGTATGCACTGCGATGGCTCACCGTCTCTTCCGGCACGTCCGGCTTCCTGATAATAGTTCTCCATACTCTGTGGCATATTATAATGTATGACAAACCTTACATTGGATTTATCAATGCCCATTCCGAATGCGTTTGTCGCAACGATTACCGGCGTTCTATCATAGATGAAATCGTTCTGACTTAACTTTCTGTCCTCGTTATTCATTCCGGCATGATATCTTGCCACGGAAACTCCAGCACCGGAAAGTAATTCAAATAGCAAATCCACATTTTTTCTGGTAGCACAATAAATAATCCCGCTATCGTCCGGATGCTTCCCTATGTACTCCAGCACATAAGCATCCTTTTTCTTAATCGTTTCAACATCAAAATATAGATTTTCACGATCAAATCCGGTCACAACGATCTTCGGATCCTGCAATTTGAGCACGCAGGAGATATCTGTCTTTACTTCTTCTGTTGCAGTTGCGGTAAACGCACTAACGACAGGCCTTTTACAGAGGCCATCTATGAAATCCACAATTTTTAGATAACTCGGCCTAAAGTCCTGCCCCCACTGAGAGATACAATGCGCCTCATCCACTGTTACCATCGAAATATCCACTTTACCGACAAAATTCGTGAATTCATAACTTTCTAATCGTTCCGGTGCTACATACAGGATCTTATATGTTCCCTCCAAAGCTCTGGCGTATACCTTTGATATCTGTGCTTCAGTCAAAGACGAATTGATATATCCTGCATGAATCCCTGCCGCATTTAAGGCTTTTACCTGATCCTGCATAAGGGATATAAGCGGAGATATAACAATCGTAATACCGGGAAGCAGCATGGCCGGTACCTGATAACAAATCGACTTGCCTGATCCCGTCGGCATGATTGCTAACACATCTTTCCCGGCAAGGATCGCATCAATGATTTCTTCCTGTCCGGTCTTAAAAGAGTCATATCCAAAATATATTTTTAAAGCTTCTTTTGCTTCCATACTCACCATTCCTTCATCCCCGCTTCTGATTCATTGTTTAACCTAGAACTTGATACAATAACCGCTGAATTAGCCTCCTCAAGATCCTTCCAATAAGTTTCTGCATTTCTTTTTGTACGCCTTCAGCCTTGCAGCGTACATTTTATCGAACTTTGGAATATGACGATCCACATAGTCATAGGCGATGACATTTTCCTTACCGTCATAATCCCTGTTAAGTCGTCCGACATACTGCTCCACAACATTTTCCCCTGAAACAGGAGTTGCGCCCCCTCCTCGGGAGAGTTGTAAAAGCCGTCGTGCCAGCGACTTGGTACAATTAAATAGTATCATCCGTATGCTTAAAAATCAATCCAATATATTTTCACACAAACAGCATCATTTTTCTGGTCAAATCCATATGACTTTGTCACAATAATCTTAGCGTTATTCAGTTATGAACATACATCAAAGCGAATTGCGGATATCCGATTGACTCTAGCCGCAGAGGACTGCGGCGGTATATGGGGATTTTATGATTATTTAGATGAGGCCACACCCTTTGATATGGATGGTGTGAATCGTTTGCTGAGCACCTGGATCTACCCCGTAAATAACCACAGCGACCTGGAAGATGAGGAAGATCTGAAAGAACTGGCCCAGATTCACCATTTCACCCGGTACAGCCGTTTTAACAAAAAAGAACTGGCCAAATGGCTGAAAGACAGTTTTCTGGAAACGCAGTTTATGAAAAACCTTTTGCAAGCCTCCACAGAAGAGGAATTCCGTACTTTTGAAAACGCGATAAAAGAAAACGGAATCATGATTCCTGAAGAACTGCTGAGCGAATCTCTGCTGCTCTGTACTTACGGCGCTTATGATCCTTATTGTTTTATTGATGATATGATCGTGGACAGCAATCGAAAAATAACAACAATCGTCCGCCACAATTTTTAACAGGAATCCGTATTTTCTGTTAAAATCAGTTGGTGGATTATATATCATTTCTTTGCTAAAATATGTTAAAAATCATTGCAAAGGTGGTATATGTATGAGAAAATATTACATAGACAATATTCGCTGGATCACCATCGTTCTCGTGGTCATCTATCATGTGATCTACATGTTTAATTCCGTCATAACAGAGGGTGTGATCGGCCCTGTCACGACGGTTCACTGGCAGGACACGATTCAGTACATCTTTTATCCATGGTTTATGGTCATTCTCTTTCTTATCAGCGGAATGTGTGCAAAGTATTATCTGGATAACCACAGCGACAAAGAATTTATCCGTGCGAGAACACGCAGGCTCCTGGTACCATCTACCATCGGTGTATTTGTATTTGGATGGATTCAGGGATATTTTAATATGGCAATCAGCGGTGCGTTCCACAATCTCCCGGAGACACTCCCTGTTTTTATATTATATCCGATCATGTCTGTTTCCGGCATCGGAGTGCTCTGGACCATTCAGGTCATGTGGATTCTGTCCATGATTCTGGTACTGATTCGAAAAATTGAAAAAGGCCGTCTCGGTTCACTTTGCCCAAAAACCAATATGGCTGTACTGCTTCTTCTTGGAATTCCGGTATGGGGCGCAGCCCAGATACTGAATACGCCAGTCATCTGCGTATACCGTTTCGGCATTTATGGCTTTTGCTTTTTGCTCGGATATTATGTTTTTTCTCATGAAGAAGTCACAGACAGGCTGAAGAAGTATTGTATCCCTCTGCTGATCTTAGCCTGCATTCTGGCAGTTGTATATGCGAAAACTTATTACGGACAGGATTATGCACATGCCCCTGTGGTGAACTGCCCCCTGGCGATTGCCTATGCCTGGATCACCTGTCTCGCACTCATCGGATGCGCAAAGCGCTGGTATGACAGAACCGATACGGTTTCCTCATTCATGACCCGGAAATGTTTCGGATTGTATATCTTTCACTATCTGGCGTTATCCGCAGCAGCATACGGACTGACCAGGTATACGGAGATCACCGGTGCTGCCCTTTACCTGTTGTCAGCAATCGCATCGTTCGCGGGAGGATTCCTTCTGTATGAGATCATCTCAAGAATTCCGTTCCTTCGATGGTGTGTATTGGGAATAAAAAAGGAGAAGTAAATGTTTCAAGATAATCTCATCTCACTCAGAAAACTAAATAACCTGTCCCAGGAAGAACTGGCAGACAGACTGAACATCAGTCGTCAGACATTGTCAAAATATGAGACTGGTGAGTCGCTGCCGGATATTGAGAAATGTAAAGCCATTGCAGATATATTTGGTGTTTCCCTTGACGATCTGGTCAATTATGAGAGTGCGGACTCCGGGCTTGGAGTTCCGCCCAGGGGAAAGCACATTTTCGGCATGGTCAAAGTGGGAGATAAAGGCCAGATCGTCATTCCCGCAAAGGCCAGAAAATTATTTCAGATCGAGCCGGGCGATAATCTGATCGTACTGGGGGATGAAGCACAGGGGCTCGCCATTATTAAAGAAAAAGATTTTCTTGTTATGGTAGAGCGGTTTCAGGAGATAGCTTTCTGACATCCACACCTTCCAGCTCAAGCAGTCTGATTTTCTTTTCAATCCCCCCGGCATATCCGGTCAGACTTCCATTTGACCCAATCACACGATGGCAGGGAATGATAATGGAAATGGGGTTATGGCTCACTGCGCCGCCTATCGCCTGTGCAGACATGCTGGCGCAGTTTCGCTTTTTCGCAATTTTTGCGGCAAGTGCTCCATATGTAGTAACTTGTCCATAGGGAATTTCCAGGAGCAGCCTCCAGACCTCCTGGCGGAATTCGCTGCCCCAAGGAGCAAGAGAAAGTGTGGAAGCATCAGGCCTTTTCCCTTCGAAATAAAGCTTCAGCCACTCTTTTGCCGCTTCCAGTACGGGAAGATCCCCCTTCTGATGCATTTCTTCTTTTATGGTACTTTTGAAATATTTTTGTCCGTCCAGCCAGACTCCTGACAGATGCTCTCCATCACTGGCAAGAGTTATCCCACCCAGAGGAGATTCAAAATGTGTCTGATAATACATGCTTTCTCAGCCCTCCTGTGGTAAGGCAAGACTAAGAAGCTTTCTGCCCTCCTCCAGCCTTTCATAAAACTGCGGGTAAAAATCTCTGTTTTTCTCATATTCTTTCATATAAAAACGGTTTACCACATAGAGATTCAGATTCTTTATCAGCTCGGTATCTTCTGCCTGATACAATACCTCCTGCACGTCCAGCAGGAAGTAATGCCAGTCTGAAACAAATTTCTCATAATTTTTCAGATCCGGTGTGTCAATCCACTTTTTCACCTTGATTTTGCTTCGGTTCGTCTTTTTACACTCATGAATCTGGAGAAAATATCGAAAGCCCCCATCCTGATAGCATCTTCCCAGGGGAAAAAGCCTGCAGAAACCCGGTCGGAAGCTGTGAATGGAACATCTTCCTTCTTTATTTAAAAAAACGCAGCTTTCTTCTTTTCCTGTCATGCAGAGGTGAGGCAGAATATTTCCATCCGCAGCGTCGAACTGTATATAGCCGCAGCCTGCCAGCTCCTCTGCCGTCTTTCCCAGGTTCGCTGAAAGACGGAACACATCAAGCGGATCCAGAATCACAGAATCTCCCATGCCCGTACAGCAGTCGTGGCAGCCCTGACAGTCGTGACAGTCCGCTTTTACCATATCATTTGAATCATAGAGTTTCCCATCGGAAATCTCTTCCATCGAAACTTCCCGGCGCATCGTTTGTCTCCCTCCTGTTCTCCCTCTCAGTCAAGCTTAATCCCGGACAGTGCCTGGGCAAAAGCATTGTTTACCGGTTCTTTTGCCTCTTTTTGCTGCTTACGCAGGTAATTCTGCACATCCCGTTTGCCCACTCCGGCACCTTCTTTTGCCCTTCGGGCCTGGAAAGCAGAAAGCTTCTCTTTGTAGCCGCAGGCGCATATAAAGGTTTCTTCTTTTCCTTTTACGTACATCTCCATACGCTTGTGGCACTTTGGGCAGCGGGCGTTTGTGGTACGGGAAACCGTCTCCCGGTATCCGCATTCCCGGTCCTGGCATACCAGCATTTTGCTGTTTTTACCGTTGACCGCCAGCAGCTTTTTCCCACACCGGGGACATATCTTATTGGTCAGATTGTCGTGGCGGAAGGTTCCGTCACCGGTTTTGATTTCTTCCACAATATCGCAGGCATAGTCCCGTATTTCATGCAGAAAAGTCTCCTGGCGTATTTTTCCGGAAGCAATACCGGAAAGCTTCATCTCCCAGTCAGCCGTCAGCTCCGGCTTTTTCAGGTCCTCCGGCACCAGCTCCAGAAGCTGTTTTGCCTTGGAAGTAATATAAATCTCGTTTCCCTTCTTTTCCATAAGGAAGGAATTGAAAAGCTTCTCAATGATATCGGCTCTGGTGGCAACAGTTCCAAGGCCCCCTGTTTCCCCGATGGTCTTTACTGCCTGTTTATCCCTTGTCTCCATAAATTTTACCGGATTTTCCATAGCCGCAAGAAGAGTCGCTTCGGTGAATCTTGCCGGCGGCTTTGTTTTACCCAAAGTCAGGGAAGCATTTTCCACTTTCAGATGCGTTCCCTCCTGAAGTTTTGGAAGACGCTGGTCTCCAGGGTTTCCTTCCTGTGTATCCTCCTCTTCTTCCTCATCAAAGCTGCCCTCATAGACTTCCTTCCAGCCCAGGCTTTTTACCACTTTTCCGCTGGCAGCGAAGGTTTCCCCTGCTGCCTGTGCCTCCATCGTCACCTGTTCGTAAACACATGGAGGATAAAGGACACTTAAAAAGCGGCGGACGACCATATCGTAAATTTTCCGCTCTTCATTTGTCATATGGTCAAGCTGTACAAACTGCTCTGTGGGGATGATCGCATGGTGATCCGTGACCTTTTTATCATCCACAAAGCTGGAATTTGCCTGGATAGGTTTGTTCAGGAGCACGCCGGCCAGCTTCCGATACGGACCTGTGCCACAGGCTTTCAGGCGCTCCTTAATGGTAGGAACCACATCTTTTCCGATGTATCTGGAATCCGTTCTCGGATAAGTGAGCACCTTGTGATTTTCATAAAGGCGCTGCATGATGTTCAGGGTTTCCTTCGCCGAGAATCCGTATTTCTGATTGGCTTCTCTCTGAAGCGTAGTCAGATCATAAAGACCCGGTGCCGGTGTTTTTTTCGGTTTCGTGTTTACAGACACCACTTCCAGAACTGTATGCTGTACTCTTCCCTTTATCTCTTCTGCCCGTTCCTTTGAAAAGGTGCGGTAGCCTTTGCTTTTTTCATCCCGCCAGGTCCAGCGCACATCCCCTGCCTGCAATGTAAGCCCGTAGTATTCCTTTGGAACAAACTTGCGAATCTCCTCTTCCCGTTTGGCGATCATGGCAAGCGTAGGGGTCTGGACACGCCCACAGGAAAGCTGAGCATTATATTTACAGGTAAGTGCCCGTGTCCCGTTCATTCCTACCAGCCAGTCTGCCTCGGCACGTGCCACTGCTGCCCTGTACAGGTTATCGTATGCATGACCATCCTTCAGATTTGCAAATCCTTCTTTTATCGCTTTGTCTGTCACAGAGGATATCCACAATCTGCGGATAGGCTTATGGCACTGCGCTTTATCCAGAATCCACCTCGCCACAAGCTCCCCTTCCCGCCCTGCATCGGTAGCAATAATGATGTCTTTCACATCTTTGCGGTAAAGCTGTGCTTTCACCACATTATACTGCTTTGCTGTCTGCCGGATGACCACCAGCTTCATATGCTCCGGCATCATAGGGAGGGTAGACATCTCCCACTTTTCATATTTTTTGTCGTATTCCTCCGGGTCGGCCAGTGTTACAAGATGGCCAAGAGCCCAGGTTACCACGTATTCTTTTCCTTCCAGAACTCCGCCATTCTTTCCCGAGCATCCCATTACCCTGGCAATATCCCGGGCCACAGACGGTTTCTCTGCAATTACCAATGATTTCATAGTCTGTCTCCTCGTTTTTCGTCTCTGGAAAGTATACCATATCTGCGGTGGGGCCGCCAGACGTTTTATGTTTTTCCTTCCACAGAAAAGTTTATATTTTTTTCACGATATTTTACGAAAATTTGTTTGTAAACCATGCATATGAATGCTATGATAGAATACAAAACAATCTGACACTTTTTGTGTCCACGGAGGAAGCATGTATTACTTTATCATAAACCCCAACTCCCGCTCCGGAGCTGGTGGAAGTATCTGGAATCAGCTTCGCAGGGAGCTTCTGTTAAAAGGCATTTCTTTTGAGAGCTATCTCACCCGGTATGTGGGACATGCCACAAAGATTGCCGGGCAGATTACCCAAAAGGCCACACCGGAACACCCGGTCACTCTTATCGCAGTAGGAGGTGACGGAACCATCCAGGAAGTTCTGAATGGAATTTTTAATCTGGATTCTGTAATCTTTGGCTATATTCCTACTGGCTCCGGCAATGACTTCTGCCGCGGCATGCAGCTTCCACAGGAACCGCTCGCTGCCCTGGACTCCATCCTGAAAAAAGAACGGATGATAGAAATGGATCTTCCTTTTACGATTCAGAATGGCAAACGATACCGTTTTGGAATCAGTACCGGACTGGGTTACGATGCTGCAGTCTGTCAGGAAGTACTGGCAACCCCTTTTAAGAAAGTCTTTAACCGATTAAAGCTTGGAAAGCTGATTTACCTTTTTATTGCCCTGAAACAGCTTGTCTTTCTGAATCTGGCGCCTATGACCATTACGCTGGATGGCAATCGCAGGTATCATTATGACCGGGTTTATTTCGCAGCGGTGATGAACCAGAAATACGAAGGCGGAGGATTTATGTTCTGTCCGGATGCCCGACCTGATGATGGGATGTTAGACGTGATCGTAGCTGAAGGAATCAATCGTCTGAAGCTTCTCTTCTGTCTTCCCACTGCTTTTTTCGGAAAGCATACCCATGTGAAGGGAATACATATTTTCAGATGCAGAAGCATAGATATTCATAGCAGTGTTCCTCTTCCGGTACACAGAGACGGCGAGTCAGGAGGCATTCAGAATGAATTTTTTGTGACTTTTGAAAAAAAGCCTTTAAAAATCATAATGCCTGTGTTATAATCTCTGCTGACAATTGGATTGTTACAAAATTCACATTTAAAGTTTATGTCCCTGCTGCGGACACCCGAAAAAGGAGTTGAAATTTTGGTCAATTTTATCAAAAAGTATAAGCATGGCCTGGTGATTCTCATTTACAGTATCGTGTATCTTATTATGTTTTTCTACCTGGAGCACCGCACAGTATATGGTTATCATGTGGTTGATACTGTTTTTGATAACTACATACCATTCTGTGAATTTTTCATTGTGCCTTATCTCCTGTGGTTTCCTTACATGATCGGAACGGTATGGTATTTCATTTTCCGAAATGAAAATAAACGGGAATATTACCAGCTTATCATGAACCTGATGATGGGCATGACGGTCTTTTTGATCGTTTCTTATCTCTATCCCAATGTCCTTCATCTTCGTCCCACGGAATTTCCACGGGAAAATGTTTTTACCAATATGGTACGCTGGCTTTACAGGACAGACACCTCCACCAATGTTTTGCCAAGCATTCATGTGTTTAATTCTCTTGCCATCCACATGGCACTGACAAACTGTGAAGCTTTAAAGGAACGTAAGTGGATCCGACGCGGTTCTCTGGTACTGACGATACTCATCATCATGTCCACTATGTTTTTAAAACAGCATTCTGTCATTGACGTTTGTATGGGTGCTACACTGGCACTGTTTGGATATCTGCTTTTCTATCCTCAGAAAGCCCAGGAAGGTTCCCGCAGAAGGGTTGCTGTGGCAAATGCAGGAAAGAGCAAACGGAAGAATTATTAATTCGTCTGAAAACAGACGCACCTAATTTAAAAGAGCCATGGAGTTTCACTTCCATGGCTCTTTTTTCGTTCTCAGTTAAATCCGTAGAATTTCTGGCAGATCTTATATGCTGCCACAGATACTTTTCTTCCCCCTCTGCCCGGCAGGTTCATAAAATTTCCCATCAGGCTGTGACGAAGCTTACCATACAACGCCCGGTTCGTTGTACGGATGTAGTCCAGAAGTTCTTTTTTCTTTTCCAATGCTTCATCTGTACCGGAGCGAATCAGCATGATTGAGGAAATAGTCGTGATAATATCCAGGTAACTGATCATGTATGCTCTGGTTCTCTTGTTCATCGGCCCGCAGCTTGTGTAAGAGCTGACCATCAGCTTGTTTACCCGAAGCTGCTGATCGATTCGGCGGATCATCACCTGCTCGTTTACAGACTGATCCTCTCTGCCAATAAAATAGCGGTAAAAATTGGTGTCCAGATAGTACATGTTTTCCACATACGGAAGTGGATCAAAAGCAAAAATGTTATCCACATAGAAGGTATGCTCCGGAAGCTTCAGTCCGCAGTCCAGCAGAAGTTTGGTACGATAGATCATGGAATGCATCAGCAGATATTTACCCTTTGGCATATGCTTTACCTCATTCCAGGAGAAAATCTGATTCACCGGAAGGCAGTGGCGATACTGCATGACTCTCTTCTTGGAAGCGCCCTGTTTCTCGTATACAAAATTGCTGATCAGAAGATCCACGGTTTTCGGTCCGCGGGTCAGTTCTTCCAGCGTACGAAGAATCAGTTCGTAGGACTCCTGGTTTACCCAGTCATCACTGTCTACCACTTTGAAATACAGACCTGTGGCGTTTCGGATTCCTGTATTCACTGCTGCTCCGTGTCCCCCGTTTTCCTGATGGATTGCCCGTACAATGGTTGGATATTTTTCAGCATATTCGTCTGCAATTTCTGCAGTTCTGTCTTTAGATCCGTCATCTACAATGAGAATTTCCACTTCTTCTCCCCCAGGCAGAAGAGAATTGATACATTTTTCCATGTATGCCTCTGAATTGTAACAAGGTATAGCGATACTTAACAGTTTCATTTGATTTCCTCCTTCATGTATCTCACATACGCCCCAAAAGCGGACGGTATGGCATATTTCTGTTCTGATTCTTTCTTTTTCGCAAAAAGTATTCCTCTTGCATCTGTCTGTTCCAGTGAGGACACCCGGATCAGATACCCGGTCATTCTCCACTCAATATGGGAAAAAATATGTTTGGCCTGCGGAAGCTCCTGAATGTACAAAGGCTCCAGATTCATGCTTTCTGCATACTTCAGTGCCTCCTCCCTGGAAAGATGCCCCTCTGTATTCGGCAGCTCATACAAACCTGCCAGAAGTCCTTTTGACGGACGCTTCCGGATGGCAGTGCTTTCTCCGTCCCGGATAACAAAAACCGTTCGGTTTTCTATATTTCTGGGCTTTTTCGGCGCTTTTACCGGATATTTTTCCGTTGTTTTATGAAGACCTGCCATGCAGAAGTTCTGTACAGGGCATTCCTCGCATTTTGGCTGCCCGTTGGGGACGCACACAACCGCTCCCAGTTCCATCATCGCCTGGTTAAAATCACCGGGACAGTCTTTTGGGATGATTTCCAGTATCTCCTGCTCAATCTTTTTTCGCAGGGAAGGTTTCATGATATCCTCCGGATTTTCGGTAATTCTGGTCATAACGCGCAGGACGTTTCCGTCCACCGCCGGCACGGGAATCCCATATGCAATGGATGCGATTGCCCCCGCCGTATAGCTTCCTATTCCCTTTAACGACAGAAGGAGAGAATAATCTTCAGGCAGCCGGCTGTCGTATTTTTCTTTCATCTGAATGGCTGCCTGCTGCATGTTTCGCACCCGGCTGTAATAGCCAAGCCCTTCCCACAGCTTTAAAAGCTTCTCCTCCGGACACTCTGCAAGGGCATTCACGTCGGGCAGCTCCGTTACAAATCTGGTAAAGTATGGCTTTACCGCTTCGACTCTTGTCTGCTGCAGCATAATCTCCGAAACCCAGGTATAATATGCATTGTTTTTGTCCCTCCATGGAAGGATGCGCTTATTTGCCCGGTACCATTGTAAAAGCGGCTGCACAAATTCTTCAGACATAATTCGTTTCCTCCAGATTAATCGGTACAGGATTCTCTATCTCAATCAGGTCTTTTTCAATATGACAGTCATAGGCAAGAATCTTTACCCCTGCACTTTTCGCTCTTCTTAACGTTTCCCCAAACTCATGATGCGTATTCCAGTTAGGCTCAAATCTCACGATTCCCTTCATCTGGATGACAAAGAGCAGGTACGCCTCGTAACCGTCTTCCATACAGCGGATCAGCTCCTCCAGATGCTTCACACCCCGCAGGGTGGGCGCATCGGGAAAACGGGCCACATTCTTTTCTTCCAGCGTAACGCCCTTCACTTCGATAAAGGCTTTTCGGACTGAAGACTCCACATACAGATCAAAACGGGAGTTTCCATAGGTTTTTTCCGTCTGCACCGTCACAGGCTCGGGAAAAAGTCCTCCTGAACAGATCCATTCTCTGGCTGCCTTATTCGGAATCTGGGAATCCATATTGATCCATCTTCCTGCCTTATTTACGCATATCAGATCGTATTTTGTTTTTCTCGCAGGATTGCTGCTTTCCTCCAGGACAACCTCTGTTCCCGGGATCAGAAGCTCTCTGCAGCGCCCTGTATTTTTCACGTGAACCGTCTCCATTTGTCCATCCAGCTTTACATGTGCGATAAACCGGTTGGGACGGTCCAGAAAAACAGCGCTGGCAATTCTGTCGTATTTCATGAATTTTTTTCTACCTCCGCTGGGGATTCACAGATGCCCCCTATTATCTTTTTATCATACCATAAAATCGTAAAAAAGCCAGTTGATTTTTCTTCTTTTCTCCGATAGAATGATTTTATTGCGTTATATACTTCATATCGAAAGGATTTTAAAATGGACAGTATTATCTTTGATGTAGATGGCACTCTCTGGAATTCCACTGAAATTGTGGCACGCGCCTGGACGGATTATCTCAGCACCCAGAATATGGAAATGGAGATTACCAGCGGACAGCTTCAGTCCCTGTTTGGCAGGCTTCTTCCCGATATTGCCAGAATAATTTTTCCGGATCTTCCGGAAAGTGAACAGATGCGTCTCATCGATGGCTGCTGTGAAGCAGAACATCTGGCACTTTTAAAAGAATGTGCTCCTGTGTATGAGGGACTTGAAGAAGCTCTGAAGACGCTGTCACGGACTTTTCCCCTTTTTATTGTCAGCAACTGTCAGGCTGGATACATTGAGCTCTTCCTGGAAAAGACCGGTTTTACCCCTTATTTCAAAGGTCATCTCTGTCCCGGTGACACAGGAGAAGCCAAAGCGGAAAACATTATGAAAATCACCCGGGATTACCATCTTACCTCTCCTGTTTACGTAGGGGACACCCTGGGGGATTATCAGGCCTGCCGGAAAGCCGGTGTACCCTTTGTTTTCGCCTCCTATGGCTTCGGACAGGTAGAGACACCGGACTACTGCATAGAAAAGCCGCTGGATTTACTGAATATCTGCCGATGAAAAAAAGCCCATGGACTTCGCCAGAGACAGAAGTCATGGGTTTTTCTTTATTTTTTACATTTTGTTTTCAGATAGTAGATCATGCCGCCGAAAATGACGACCAGAACCACGATATAACCAATTTTAGCAGGAAGGCCTGTTGTAAACATATTGATTCCCGTGGCAATTCCCAGAAGGATCATAGCGATTCCTGCCCCTTTTTCCATCTTGGCTTCATCGTAAAGCTTCTTTCGCAGTTCATCGTTTCCACCTTTCATAAAAATGCTTCCGTGTCCGGTGAGTATCATAATTCCTATGATCAGCGCACCTGCTGTCAAAATAATATCCAATGTTGTATCCATGCTTTTTCTCTCCTGTATTATGCTGTCCTATGTAATCAATCGCAGCGCTGTCTGAAACAGCGCTGCAGATTTCTCTGTTTATCCTGCTCCTGCACTTTTAATAGAAACAGATAATCGGCACATTGTATTGAATGATACTGTACAATGCAGCTGCGCTGTCATATGGCAGATTGATACATCCGTGGGAACCGCCGGTCAGGTAACGGTCTCCTCCGAAATACGGCTGCCAGGTGGCATCATGAAATCCGATTCCTCCATTAAAAGGCATCCAGAAGGTTACCGGCTGTTCGTATTCATAAGTTCCATCCGGTTTCTGCGCACCTCTAAGCACATCCGGGCTCTTTTTATTATACAGGGTAAAAATACCCTCCGGGGTCTGCCGGTCTGCATAGCTCATATTTCCGGAAACAATGTCAGAATCGAAAATAATAGAGCCGTTCTGGTAATAATACATATGCTGGCTGCTCAAATCCACTTCAATATAGGTATTGCCAAGATCGTTGTACCCGCGGGAGTTTGCGGTCATGGAATAGACAGGATCTCTCGTAATCTGTGCGCCGGTACTGATCTCATTGGCAAGCTGCTCCACCTCAGCACTCTGGTCAATCTTCCAGCCATATGCGGAGCCGTAAACATATACGGTTCTGCCGCTTGTGGTATGGAATTCTCTCTGCGTTCCTACGGTGTCATATCTCTGTGCAAGCTGCGCCACATAATCCGTGATGTGCTGCTTAAAGGATGCATCGTCCTTTACAAGCTGCCCTTTTTCATCGAACTGCAGCCAGTCTTTCAGGGTATTTCCGTCAAGGACAACCGTTTCCTCTCCAAAGGTGTAGGTGATACTGGCTCTCGTATAATTATTATACGCATCCCGCATCGCGATCAGATCCGGACTGTCACTGGTCACCTCTGCCTTTTCATATACATCCTCTGTCGTATTGAAATCAATGGAAGTCTGGCTCCCTGAAACCGCTTCATCCAGAGCCTTATATGCTTCCTTTACTTTCAGCTCGCTTCCCTCTGTCTCCGGTACAATGGTAAATTCTGCTCCATTCAGAGCCACATATGCATCTTCCGGAGCTACCTGGTTTTCTTTCTGTGCACAGCTAAGCTCCTTCACCTCAGATTGCAGCAGGTTCTTATCAAACGTTACATTTTTCGATGTACTATAGCTCTTTGTCTCAAAAAATCCACGGATCCACTCATAAGGCTTTTGCTGTTTCAGAAGATTCAGAACCTCGCCGTCAGACTGATAACGGTAATTGATAGCACTGCCGCTTATGATCTGCGGTTCCTGATTTCTGGAAAGAACCTCGATGGAATAGTTTTCCACCTGCCCTGCAATGGCCTGCTCTGCTTCATAAGCTGTCTTATGGGAACAGTCAATCCCATTGATAAACGTTCCCTCGAAAAACCTGTCGGAATAATAATACGTCACCGCACCATAGGCACATCCCGCTGTTACTGCCAGCATCGCTGCCACAATGCCCGTTATCTTAAGACCTTTATGCTTTTTCTTCTTCGGCAGCATAGCCGGGGTATCAAATTCCTCATCGGAGATAGGAACATATGTGATTTTCTTCGGTCTTGCAGATTTCTGTACCACCGGCTTAGGCTCCGGTGTATTCTGATGCATTTCTTTTCCCCTGGGGGCTTTCTTTCTGCGGGAACGGTCAGGATCTGTCTCAATCAGCTCCACCTTCAGTTCGGGCTGCTCTTCCTCATCTGGAAGGTCGTCAAAATCCATGTCGTATTCCTCGTCGTCATCAGGCGTATCCAATATCTCATCCATGGCTTTATCGATTTTCTCCTCGATATCTCCCGGACTCCCCTTTTCCGTTCTTTCTTCGCTGCTCATCTATGACACTCTCCTCAATCTATATCGCTCAAAATTCTGCTGTCTGTTATTATAGCATACATTTCTCTATAAGTGTAAAAAAATGTGTCAGGATTATTCTATCCCGGCACATTTATTTTATCCGAAAAGAAACAGGTCTCTGTAATCTATATTTTACAGGATTTCTTTCATGACACGAAGTGCATTGTTCTGCCACATTTTATCAATCACTCTGGATGGCATCCTGTGTTTCTGCAGTGCTTCTTTTAAGCGCCACATCTCATCACAGCTGTTGATCTGCATTTTTCCTCCGGTTCCGTCCAGATCCGTTCCAAGCGCCAGCACGTCTTCGCCGCCCACTTCATAAATATGCTTCACATGATGCAGCATATGTGAGATACTGCTCTTTTTATCCGTCCCAAGAAAGCCCGGGCAGAAATTCAGCCCGATCACACCGCCTTTTTCTGCAATGGTTTTGATCATCACATCCGTAAGGTTTCTGGAATGAACGGTAATGGAGCGGGAATTGCTGTGTGATGCAATAAAAGGCTTACTGGAATGGCGCGCCACGTCCCAGAAGCCGCCGTCCGAAAGATGGGAAACATCAATGATCATTCCCAGCCGGTTCATCTCCTCGATCATCTCCAGGCCAAAAGGCTTCAGACCGCTTGACATGATTTCCGGATTGTCAGAATTCGGATAACCGATGGCATTTTCATGATTCCAGGTAAGGGTAATGAGACGGATGCCTCTTTCATAAAAATGATGCAGCTTTTCCATGCTGCTTCCCACTGCCGCACCATCCTCCAGTGTCAGAAGCGCTCCTACCTTCTTCTCTTCCATACAGCTTTCCAAATCTTTCCAGCTTTGTACCCAGACAAGCCTGCCCTCACAGAGCTCCAGATTTTTCTCAAACACATCGATCATATGGTCAGCCTTTTTAAATGCTTTTTCATCGCGGAAAAATTTCGGATATACTCCCGCATCAAAAAAAGTAGAAAAGCATTGCAGAAGCGAGCCGGCTTTTTCCAGGCGCTCCAGGTCCACGCTGTATGGGTTATGGACAAGGTTTCCCTTGTGCATTGGCATGGCAAGCTTTGATATGGTATCACAGTGCAAATCGATCATCTTTTTCAATCCTCCCGTAGCTTCCTTCGTTTCTCATTGGTACCTTTTTCTTACAGGCACAGTTTTTTCTTCATATCCTTCATGACAAAGAAATACATAAAAATCAATAACACCGTAGCCACGACCCATGCAATTGGGCTGGCCATACAGGACAGAAAATAGCTTTTTCTTCCTGATGCGATCACTGCCGTCACGCCTCTTCCCAGAAGTTCTGCCACGCCGGACATCATAGGAAGGACGCCATAGCCCATTCCCTGTATTCCGTTTCTGTAGCAGTTGACCACATACAATGGAACCAGGAACATTCCCACACATTTTACATAAGTATCTACCATAGGAAGAACCGTATCAAAACTGTCTGAGATGAACAGGTAGCAGAAATATTTTCCCCAGAAGATCAGCACCAGCCCCGCTGCAGCCGCATAAACCACTCCGATCATATCTGCAGCCCGAAATCCCTGGCGGACACGCTCCAGTTTCCGCGCGCCTATGTTCTGTGCATTGAAGGTGGACATGGCCGTTCCGATTGCCACAAACGCCTGAGTGAAAATATTCTCAATTTTTGATCCCGCCGTAAATGCGGCAATCGGATACGATCCAAGAATATTCAGAGATGTCTGTACCATCATCGTTCCGATTGCCGTAATCGAATACTGAAGCCCCATGGGGATTCCCACGCGAATCTGGTTAAAGGCCAGATTTTTTCGAAATCTCCAGTCGTCACGTGTCAGATGCAGTTCCGGAACGGCTCTTATAATGTAGAGCAGGCAAAGCACCCCGGAAACACCCTGAGAGATTACCGTTGCCCATGCGGCACCTGGCGCACCCATATGAAATACCACGATAAATACCAGATCCAGCACAATATTTAATAGCGCAGCAATAATCAGGAAATACAGCGGGGTTTTACTGTTTCCCAGAGCCCTCAGGATACTCGCCAGCAGATTGTACAATACCTGGGCAAAAATACCCCCGCAGATAATCATAATATATTGATATGCTTCTCCGAATATGTCATCCGGTGTATTCATAAATTTCAGAAGGGAATGCATCCCAAGCATGCTCATGGCCGTAAGGATAATGGAAACCACAATGGATATGATTGCGGCATTTCCCACAGTCTGGCGCATCTCCTGCATTTTTCCCGCGCCCAGCTTCTGAGATGTCAGAACCGTAATTCCTGTAGTGAGTCCCAGAAGAAAACCGATGATCAGAAACGTAATGGTTCCGGTAGAGCCTACCGCGGCCAATGCTTTTGTTCCCACAAATTTTCCTACAATGATGGTATCCACCATACTGTACAATTGTTGGAAGACATTCCCTATAAATACTGGAATCATAAAATTAAGTATAATCTTCATCGGTTTCCCGACTGTCATGTCTGTCCGCATCTGTCAGCCTCCCACAAAATTCAAAATTTCCTGTGCTTTTTTCGCACCAGACGGATTATAGTAAAAAATGATTCCAGTTGCAAGCATTCTTTTTCAAAATCTGCATTTTCTCTGAAATTACAAAAACCCCTGCAGAAACAGGGGTTTTTGTTGTAATTATCACGAATATTCTATGCTGTATGCTTATTTTTCCACCAGGAGAGATTTTCCGGTCATTTCTTCCGGCTGCTCCATGCCCATAAGCTGAATCAGAGTCGGAATAATGTCTGCAAGGCAGCCATTCTCGCGAAGAGTGTATTTCGGGTCTGCATTTACCAGGATAAATGGTACCGGATTGGTCGTATGTGCGGTAAACGGATCGCCGGTATTGTAATCTACAAGCTGCTCTGCATTTCCATGGTCCGCACAGATAAACATCTGTCCATCTACTTCTTTGATCGCTTCCACGGCTCTGCCCACACACTCATCCACCGCCTCAACTGCTTTGATGGCAGCTTCTTCCACGCCTGTATGTCCAACCATATCCGGATTTGCAAAGTTGATGATAATGACATCATATTTACCGGATCTGATTGCCTCTACCAGCTTGTCGCAAACCTGCGGAGCACTCATCTCCGGCTGCATATCATAGGTCGGAACCTTCGGAGATTTTACAAGAATTCTGTCTTCGCCTTCATTCGGCTCCTCAACGCCGCCGTTAAAGAAAAATGTTACATGTGCATATTTTTCTGTCTCAGCGATACGTGCCTGGGTCATCTTATGTGCTGCCAGATACTCACCAAAGGTATTGTGAAGCTGTACCTTATGGAATGCCACCAGTTTATTCGGGATGGTGTCATCATACTCCGTAAAGCATACATATGTGAGGTCCAGTCTCTGGCCTCTCTCAAAGCCGGTGAAATCATCGCAGCAGAAAGCTCTGGTAATCTCACGTGCACGGTCCGGACGGAAATTAAAGAATACAACGGAATCCTTATCGGAAATGGTGGTCACCGGTTTTCCGTCTTTTTCGATTACAGTCGGAAGAACAAACTCGTCTGTCTTGCCGTTGTCATAAGATGCCTGTACAGCTTCTGCAGCATCGGTGCCTTTGACACCTTCGCCCTTTGTCAGAGCTTTGTATGCAAGCTCTACACGATCCCAGCGGTTGTCGCGGTCCATTGCATAGTAACGTCCGGAAACAACACCGATCTCTCCAACACCGATTTTTTTCATCTCAGCCTGGAGTTCTTCGATATATCCTTTTCCGGATGCCGGAGGTGTATCACGACCATCCAGGAAGCAGTGTACATAAACCTTCTTTAATCCCTCTCTCTTCGCCATTTCCAGAAGACCGTACAGATGGGTGTTATGGCTGTGTACGCCGCCGTCTGAGAGAAGTCCCATGAAATGGATTGCAGAGTCATTTTCTTTTGCATTTTTCATAGCAGCAAGGAGTGCTTCATTTTTAAAGAAGTCCCCATCCTGGATTTCTTTCGTAATTCTGGTAAGCTCCTGATATACGATACGGCCTGCACCCATGTTCAGATGTCCTACTTCGGAGTTTCCCATCTGACCATCCGGAAGACCTACTGCAAGTCCGCTGGCATAACCCTTTACAAAAGGATATTCCTTCATCAGATTGTCCATAACCGGGGTCTTCGCCTCATATACGGCGTTTGCCTCATGCTTGTCATTCAGGCCATATCCATCAAGAATCATTAAAACGGTTGGTTTTTTGCTCATAATGCTCTCCTTTTATGTGTGGTGAAATTTTCTTTTGACTTTTCGTTTCTACTTATATATAGTATCAAAAATCTCAGATTTTTCAATTCCAAATTTCGAATTATTTTTCGTTTTATTTTCCATATACGCGGATCGTACGGGAAATTTTCTTCACAGAAGCCCTGTTGGAAAGCTCCTCGATGGCGGTTTTGAAGTCCCCCTCCCGAACCTTTGCCGTAATGACCACGACTTCAGCACATCCGTCGTCCACCTTGTCTCTCTGGATGATCTGAGCCACACTGACACGATATTTGGCAAACACTTCTGTCATTTCGGCCAGTACACCACAGCGGTCCTCCACGTGAAGGCGGAGGAAATAACGGTTGTAGGTATCCTCCATTCTTTTCACCGGAAGCTCCTTATAGCAGGTACAGCCAATCCGACCACAGCAATCAGCCTGGATATTGCGCACAATGTCAAATACATCCCCCACAACCGCACTGGCAGTAGGAAGTTCTCCCGCGCCTCTGCCGAAAAACATCGCATCCTCCACAGCATCCCCATGCACAAAGACAGCATTATAAGAATCATTTACCGCTGCAAGAGGATGGGAGCTTGGAATCAGCATTGGGCAGACATAGGCTTCTACGCCATCTTCCGTATTCCGTGCAACGCCAAGGAGTTTGATGGCACAGCCCATCTCCTTTGCATAACGGATATCCTTGGCGGAGATCTTCGTAATTCCTTCTATATATACGTCATCAAATACGACCCTGGAATTAAAGGCAACAGATGCCAGAATAGCAACCTTTCGTCCGGCATCCAGACCGTCGATATCTGCGGTAGGATCGGCTTCCGCGTAACCAAGCTCCGTAGCCAGAGCCAGTGCATCTGCAAATTCCATGCCTTCCTGGCTCATTTTGGTCAGGATAAAGTTGGTGGTTCCGTTTACGATTCCCATAACTTCTGTCAGGTGATTGCCTGCCAGGCACTGCTTCAGAGGACGGATGATCGGAATTCCTCCTGCCACTGCGGCCTCAAAAAGGAAGTCCACATGAGAAGCCCCTGCAGCATCCAAAAGCTCCTTGCCATCTGCTGCAATCAGGTCTTTATTTGCAGAAACCACATGCTTTCCTGCCTTTAATGCCTCCAGGATATAACGTTTGGCAGGATTTATCCCGCCTATCAGTTCAATCACGATCTCTATGGAAGGATCTGTGATGATATCTTCCCAGCAGTTCGTAAGAATCGATGCATCCTCCACCTTCGCTGCGGCTTTTTCCAGGTTACGCACCAGGATTTTGGCAATCTTTACCTTGCAGCCGATTTTAGCCGTCATCTCCTCTTCCTGTTTTTTTAATACTTTATAAACACCCGTTCCCACGGTTCCAAGCCCTAAAAGGGCTGCTTTTATGACTTTCTCTTCCATCAGGAGCTCCCTTCTGTTTTCGTCCCTCAGTTGTAATTACGGCTGTTATTCGTAACAGCCACTGTGGCTTTAATAGTAGGGCAGAAACCAGATTTTGTCAAGCTTCCTTCTCCTTTTCCTCCAGCTTTTTCTGCAGATAAAGGATGTAGTGGATGCAGGCGCAGAGAAAGGCTGATAACAGTACAGCAAAAATTGCAGCCTTTATCATATAAATCTCTGCTGCACTTTTCGAATCCGGAGCTCCGGTTACCATGCAATAAAACATGATAAAGGCAAGAAAGAGTGTGGCTGCTGTAGAAATTAATATCTTCAAAAACTTTTTCATTGTCTTCTCCCTTCTTTAGTGTCGTTATAAATACACTGTTCTTAATTCAATTTTACCGTGATAATGAGTTTATAGCAAGAACAAATTGGACAGGATAGAAACATGATCAAATATGACCCGTTGTGGGAGACCATGAAAAAGCGTCATATTACCCAGTACGATATGTACACCCATTATGGTGTGGACCGTTCTCTGTTAGACCGTTTTCGAAAAAATAAGAATGTGGAAATATTCACCCTTGACAGAATCTGTACGATTCTTAAGTGTAATATCGAAGATGTGGTGGAGCATGTACCGGATGAACGGATTATACCGGATGTACCGGTATCAGAAACGGCAGGCACGCCAGAGGATGACGCGAAAAAGCTCCCGGATGAAAAAGTTGAAAAAGAAGATAAGAAATGAAAAGATGGGAAATAAATAAATTGAATTCAGCCAGCGTATTTTTTTGACGCAACTGAATGTAAGTTAGTGATTTGCGCTCTGTTAGAACATATTGTACTTATTTGATTTTTGTCCAATAAAAAACGTCACTCAACGCTTTTCCGGAATATATCTTCCGAAAGTCATTGCGTTTCGTGACGTTTTCATTATTTATTCAGTTCGCCAAATTTCTGTCATTATTTATTGTAGTTGACAATAGCACCGAAATCTGGTTTAAGGGACGCGCCGCCTACAAGTCCGCCGTCGATATCTGCCTGAGCAAATAATTCCGGAGCGGTCTTTGCATTTACAGATCCGCCGTACTGGATACGGATTGCTTCTGCTGTAGCTTCATCATAAATCTCAGCGATGCATGCACGGATACCTGCGCAAACTTCCTGAGCCTGCTCAGTTGTAGCAGTCTTGCCGGTTCCGATAGCCCAGATTGGCTCATATGCGATAACAGCTGTCTTTGCCTGATCTGCGGTTACACCCTGGAATCCAACCTTAACCTGCTGACGGATGAAATCCATGGTCACACCCTGCTCTCTCTGAGTCAGAGTCTCCCCACAGCACATGATCGGAGTAATGCCGTGCTCGAAAGCTTTCAGCATTTTCTTATTAACGGTCTCATTGGTCTCTGCGAAGTATTCTCTTCTCTCAGAATGTCCAAGTACAACGTATTTTACTCCAACGTCTGTGAGCATAGCCGGGGAAATTTCTCCGGTGAATGCACCTTTTTCTTCGAAGTACATGTTCTCAGCACCAACCTGGATGTTAGAGCCTTTTGCAGCTTCTGCTACCGGGATGATATCGATAGCCGGTACGCAGAATACTACGTCAACGTCATCGTTTGCTACCAATGGTTTTAAGGTTTCTACTAATTTAACTGCTTCGCTTGGTGTCATGTTCATTTTCCAGTTACCAGCGATAATTTTCTTTCTTGCCATTTTATATTCTCCTCTAAGTTTTTTAAGGAAGTTCGAATCACGAAACTCGCACTTCGCCTTCGGCTCGTTTTCGTTAAGTTGCTTTCGTTGTTCCCTCAACTAACCTCGCATTCGCTCTGCTCATGCTCGCTAAGGTTCGGGAACGGCCTCGCACTAAACTCAAACTTCGCCTTACGGCTCGTTTTCGTTAAGTTGCTTTCGGCCTATTTATCATTAGCTGCTGCTACGCCCGGAAGCTCTTTTCCTTCCAGGAATTCCAGAGATGCACCGCCACCTGTGGAGATGTGGGTCATCTTATCGCCATAGCCAAGAATATTTACAGCTGCTGCAGAATCACCGCCGCCGATGATCGTGGTAGCATCTGTATCAGCCAATGCCTTTGCAACTGCTTCTGTACCATGAGCAAAGTTCGGCATCTCGAAGCATCCCATCGGTCCATTCCATACAACAGTCTTCGCATCTTTTACTGCATCTGCGAAAATCTTTTCTGTCTCAGGTCCGATATCCAGTCCTTCCCAGCCGTCCGGAATCTCGCCACGTTTTACAACCTGGATATTGCAGTCATTGGAGAAGTCATCACCGATTCTGTTGTCAACAGGAAGAAGAAGTTTTACGCCCTTCTCCTCTGCCTTCTTCATCATATCCAGTGCATACTGAAGGTAATCATCCTCACACAGGGATCTTCCGATATGTCCGCCCATTGCTTTGGAGAAGGTATAGGACATACCGCCGCCGATGATCAGAACGTCAACCTTGTCAAGAAGGTTGTTGATAACAGAAATCTTGCTGGAAACCTTAGCACCGCCAAGGATTGCAACAAAAGGTCTCTCAGGATTGTTTACTGCGTTTCCTAAGAAATCGATTTCTTTCTGCATCAGGTAGCCAACTACTGCAGTATCAACAAACTGAGTTACACCAACGTTGGAGCAGTGTGCTCTGTGAGCAGTACCGAATGCATCGTTTACAAAAACATCGCACAGGGAAGCAAGTTCTTTGCTGAATGCTTCACCGTTCTTTGTCTCTTCTGCACGATAACGGGTATTCTCCAGAAGGATCACATCTCCGTCGTTCATAGCTTCAACAGCTGCTTTTGCGTTTGGTCCTACAACTTCCGGATCCGCTGCAAATTTTACTTCCTGGCCAAGCAGCTCACTGAGACGTTTTGCTACAGGTGCAAGAGATAATTCCGGTTTCGGCTCTCCCTTCGGCTTTCCAAGGTGAGAGCAAAGGATGATCTTTCCGCCATCAGCGATTAACTTCTTGATGGTAGGAAGAGCAGCGACAAGACGGTTTTCATCTGTAATCTTACCGTCCTGAAGAGGTACGTTGAAGTCGCATCTTACAAGGACTCTTTTGCCTTTTACGTTGATATCATCAACAGATTTCTTATTCAGCATTTTTATGCCTCCTTATTAATATTTAAATACGAAAAGGGTCCGGTCCTATTCAGACCGGACCCTCGCTGAGTTGCCGTTTATCCCGGAGGAGATGCCCCGAAAGCCCTCCCTTGGGCGATTAGCTTCTGCTCAGTATGAATTATTCGCTAAGCAGTTTGCCAAAGTGTTTGATTGTACGAACCATCTGGCTTGTGTAGGAATTCTCATTGTCATACCAGGAAACTACCTGAACCTCAGTTGTGCCATTCTCAAGCGGCAGAACCATTGTCTGAGTAGCATCGAACAGAGAACCAAATCTCATGCCAACGATATCGCTGGATACAATCTCATCTTCGTTGTAACCGAAGGACTCGTTGGAAGCTGCTTTCATAGCTTCGTTGATCTGCTCTTTTGTTACGTTTCCTTCTACAACTGCTGTTAAGATAGTTGTGGAACCTGTTGGGGTAGGAACACGCTGAGCGGAACCGATCAGTTTGCCGTTCAGTTCTGGAATAACAAGGCCGATAGCTTTTGCAGCACCGGTGCTGTTCGGAACGATGTTAACAGCTGCTGCACGGGATCTTCTTAAATCGCCTTTTCTCTGTGGTCCGTCAAGTGTCATCTGATCGCCTGTGTAAGCGTGGATTGTGCACATGATACCGGATTTGATCGGAGCAAGGTCATTTAATGCTTTAGCCATTGGAGCTAAGCAGTTTGTTGTACAGGAAGCTGCGGAAATGATATGATCTTCTTTTGTAAGAGTCTCATGGTTTACATTGTAAACGATGGTCTTCAGGTCGTTTCCAGCCGGAGCGGAAATGATAACGTGTTTAGCACCAGCATCGATATGAGCCTGAGCTTTTGCTTTGGAGGTATAGAAGCCTGTGCACTCCAGAACTACGTCTACGCCGATTTCTCCCCATGGAAGCTCTGCAGCGTTTGCTTTCGCGTAAATTTTGATTTCTTTTCCGTCAACGATGATGGAATCCTCAGTAGCGGATACTTTGTCACAAAGAGCGTATCTTCCCTGAGTAGAATCATATTTTAATAAGTGAGCCAGCATCTTCGGGGATGTTAAATCGTTGATCGCTACGATTTCGAATCCCTCTGCGCCGAACATCTGACGGAATGCAAGACGACCGATACGTCCAAATCCATTAATTGCAACTTTTACTGCCATGATAAATTCCTCCTATGAATTAAATGGTGAATAACTTGATATTTCTCTTTGTTAAAGAAACACCAATCTGTATTGTATTGTACCTAATTCCGAACAAAAATTCAAGACTATTTTATAAAAAACATTGTAAAATCCCCCAAAAACCACCACGCGCATGCTATAATAAAAATACTGATGCACAAAATCGTTCAGAAAGGAATTTTTATATGATGAATCATATCTTATGGGACTGTCACATGCACTCTTCGTTTTCCTCAGATTCCCCGACCTCCATGGAGGACATGATTCTGGAAGGCATTGCAAAGGGGCTTCACGGCATCTGTTTTACAGAACATCTGGATCCGGATTATCCCCAAACGCCGGAAGGTCTGGATTTTTCTCTGGATATCCCGGCATACCTGGCAGAATTTTCCCGGCTGAAAGAAAAATATACAGAAAAAATAGAGCTGCGTTTTGGTATCGAACTTGGGCTTCAGATACACCTGAGTGAAATGTTCTGCAAGCTTCTTGAAGAATTTCCTTTTGACTTTGTCATTGGTTCCTCTCATCTGGTACATGGAGCCGATGTTTATTATCCCCGGTTTTTCCAGGGACGTAAAGAAACTCTCTGCTATATGGAATATTTTGAATCTGTTTTGGAAAACCTGTCCTTCTTTGATAGGATGGATGTATACGGACATCTTGATTATGTGGTGAGATACGGTCCCAATCAGAACCGTTTTTATTCTTATGGAAGATATAAAGATGTGATCGATGAGGTTCTGAAAAAGCTCATTGAAAAAAATATCGGTCTGGAGCTTAACACCGGCGGCTATCACTACGGACTTGGTGCGCCCAACCCCTGCCCCGGGATCATCCGCCGCTATCGCCAGCTTGGCGGAGAAATCATCACCATAGGGGCAGACGCACACACTCCTGACAAAATCGCATTCTC
The DNA here is from genome assembly GCA_022764275.1 of Blautia sp. Lineage (GTDB taxonomy): Bacteria > Bacillota > Clostridia > Lachnospirales > Lachnospiraceae > Blautia_A. The sequence goes on from JALERH010000042.1 coordinate 28,756, forward strand.
TTTTGGCAAAGCCTCTGAGGTACTCAGGGAATGCGGTTTCAGATATTATACTGTTTTTAAGGACAGAAAGCCGGAATTCATCCCGTTATAAAACTCTGAAGTCATTTTTTGTGAATGCTTTTATTTCATTAGCTTTTCAATAACAACCTTCATCCAGTTTTTCTGTTCCCCATCCAGGGATTTTTTATACATTTTCCGGATCCATTCCGTAATGGCATCGATTGCAATTGGTGAAAAAGTCATGAGCAGGAATACCAGGATGATCATGCCAAATTCCAGTGATCCCAGAGTCAGCAGATTCTGCAGGATCACTGCTGCCAGAAAGAAGATGCACTGCATACTGTAAATGATCAGTTTTCGATAACGGTTCAATGGTGCATATACGGTTTTCAAAGCAGCCATATAGTTCCAGCCAGTCACCAGAACACATGCCGTGCTCAGCATTTCATTGGAATGGTATACATTCTGGCAGACCAGCATCACGGTAAATACGCATCCCGTAATGGTCACGGCTGCCGGAAAAGCATTCATAAATACATGTCTCAGGAAAGTATGATCAATTTTGTCATAGTTATTTTCCTGTGCGAGAAGGAATGTAGGAATTCCCACTGCGCAGGCACTGATCAGAGACATCTGAATCGGCTCAAAGGGATATGCCTCTCCGAAAAATATGGTGATCAGAGCCAGCAGCACGGAAAAAATCGTCTTTATCAGAAACATGGAAGCCGCAGTACGGATATTGTTCACCACGCGGCGTCCCTGATTGACAATGTCCGGCATGGATGAAAAATTAGAATCCAAAAGCACCACATTTGCAATGTTTTTGGCTGCATCACTTCCCTCTGCCATCGCAATGCTGCAATCCGCCTCTTTTAATGCGAGAACGTCATTGACACCATCTCCTGTCATGGAAACCGTATGTCCCTGAGATTTCAGTGCCAGCACCATTGCTTTTTTCTGCTGAGGAGTCACACGCCCGAACACACTATACCCGGCAACTGCTTCTTCCAGCTCTTCCTGCGTCACAAGCGTGGTGGCATCCACATATTTCTCTGCATTTTTCAAACCTGCTTTTTTTGCGATAGCGGAAACCGTCACTGGGTCATCCCCGGAAATTACTTTCAGATCTACGCCCTGTCTGTCAAAAAATTCCAGCGTCTCCTGTGCATCCTGCCGGATCACATCCGTAAGAAGCAAAAGTGCCACAGGAGTCAGTTCCTGCACAAGTCCTGTTCCTTCGCATTCCAGCGGGCTGTGTGCCAGAACCAGAACACGAAGTCCTTCTCTTGCGTACTCTGCGCATTTTTCCAGCAGCGTTTCGTTTTCTTCCGGAAAAAGGAACTGTGCTGCTCCCATCAGGTATGTTCCTTCATTTATGAAGGAAGCTCCACTGTATTTTCTATCTGAAGAAAATGGGATTACATTCCCCACCGTCATATCCCTGCGTGCCCGAAAACGTTTGTGAAGCGCATCTGCCGTAGCATTCTGATCTTTCAAAACTGCCATCAGGTTTCCCATAACCTTTTCGATTTCCTCTGATGTACAGTCCGATGTATATGGTTCTATTCCGTCCACACACATAGTGCCTTCGGTGATGGTTCCTGTTTTGTCCAGACAAAGAGTGTCCACTCTTGCCAGTGTTTCAATACAGTACAGCTCCTGAACCAGTGTTTTCTTCTTTGCAAGGGTAAGCGCCCCAAGTGTCAGAGCCACACTGGTCAGAAGCACAAGCCCTTCCGGAATCATTCCAAGAACGGCAGCAACTGTGCTGACAACAGAATCTTTGATATTATCCCCTACGATATAGTACTGCTTGTAAAAAAGCAGCAGTCCCAGAGGAACAATGATAATACTAATTACCTTTAAAATGGCATTCAGAGAATTCCGAAGCTCAGAATTATGGCGTTTGAATTCCTTTGCCTCACTGGTAATCTGAGAGGCATAATTGTCTTTTCCCACGTGGACAACCTGACAGCATGCTTCTCCCGCCGTAACAAAGCTTCCGGAAAAAAGATCATCTCCTGCTTCCTTTGTAAGATTATCTGCCTCACCAGTCAGAAGAGATTCATTTACCTCAAGATTTCCTTCCAGGACTTTACAGTCCGCGGGAATCTGCTCTCCTGCTTTCAGATAGATCAGGTCATCTATTACAAGTTTTTCCGTGGAAATGCTCCATTTTTTTCCATCACGCAGCACCACAGTCCTGGATTCTGTCAGGATCGCCAGCTTATCAATCGTCTTTTTTGCCCTGATTTCCTGAATGATCCCAATAATCGTATTGATCAGAATGATTCCCACGAACATGGAATTCTTGTATGATCCTACCAGAAGGACCATGACCATAAGAACCACATTCAGAAAGTTAAAAAACGTCAGCGTATTTTCTTTTATGATCTGCTTGTACGTCCTCGTGTTAGGGTTTTCGTTGGAATTAATTTTTCCTTCTGCAATTCGTTCCTGTACCTGTTCATTTGTAAGTCCTGTCATCGTCTAATCCTTCACCACCATTATTTTCTATTTGTCTACTCAATATAACGATTCCCGGCCGCAGAAGGATTCAGGACTCTTCGAAAAATGCAATGATATTTTGATAATCAATATTCTTCCGCTTCGTCTTCTTCTCCTTCATGGATGTCAGATTTCGGTTTCTGAAGACCTTTGATCTCAATATGATGCTTTTCGGCATAATCCCACAATGCCGCATGGATAGCTTCCTCAGCCAGCAAAGAACAATGTACCTTTACCGGCGGAAGCCCGTCGAGTGCCTCCATAACCGCTTTGTTTGTCACCTGCATGGCTTCCTCGATGGTTTTGCCTTTTACCATTTCCGTTGCCATACTGCTGGTAGCAACTGCCGCACCGCAGCCGAAAGTCTTAAATTTGCAGTCTTTGATGATATGTGTCTCATCGTCGATATCCAGGAAAATTCTCATGATATCGCCGCATTTTGCGTTTCCTACTGTTCCGACACCGCTTGCGTTCTCTATTTCGCCTACATTACGTGGATGCTGAAAATGATCCATTACTTTATCACTATACATATTTTTTTCCTCCTGACAAGTGTTTTTCTTCTAATTCTTCAAATAGAAGATTATTTTTTATTTGTTATGCTTCAGAAAATCTTCGTACAACGGTGACATACTTCTTAAGTTTGCTACAATGTCTTTCAGCTTATCTACCACAAAATCCGCATCCTCCATCGTTGTCTCCTCACTGAGAGTCATACGGAGAGAGCCATGTGCAATCTCATGAGGCAGTCCGATCGCAAGAAGCACATGTGACGGATCCAGAGAACCGGATGTACATGCGGAACCGCTGGATGCACAGATTCCGTAATTGTCAAGCATCAGCAGCATGGACTCGCCCTCCACAAACTGGAAGCTGACATTCACATTGTTCGGCAGACGTTTTGTACGGTCACCATTCAGTTTCACATATGGTATCTCAGCCAGAATTCTGTTGATGATATGGTCACGAACCTGAATTTCCTTTGCAGTACGCTCCTCCATGGTACGTGCCGCACGCTCAGCCGCTGCACCGTATCCCACGATACCCGGCACATTTTCTGTACCTGCACGGCGTTTTCTCTCCTGTGCACCGCCATGCACAAAAGAACGGATTTTTACGCCTTTTCGAATGTATAAGAAACCGATTCCTTTCGGTCCGTTCAGCTTATGTCCGCTTGAGCTCAGCATATCAATTCCCAGCTCATCAACCTTGATTGGCACCTGTCCGAATGCCTGTACGGCATCCGTGTGGAAAAGAATGCCATGCTCTTTTGCAATCGCTCCGATTTCCTTAATCGGCTCAATGGTACCGATTTCGTTGTTTGCAAACATAACGGAAATCAGGATGGTCTCCGGTGTGATGGCTTTTTCCAGCTCTTCCAGTTTTACCATACCGTTCTCATCCACGTCCAGATAGGTGATTTTTGCACCGCGCTCTTTTTCCAGATACTCGCAGGTATGGAGAATGGCATGATGCTCGATTTTTGTGGTGATAATGTGGTTTCCCTTTGATTTGTATGCTTCAAACGCTGCCTTCAGTGCCCAGTTATCTGCCTCGGAACCACCGGCTGTAAAATAAATCTCTTCTTTTTTTGCCCCAAGAACCTCTGCGATCTGTTCGCGCCCTTTGGTGATGGCCGCTTTGCTCTTTCCTGCAAAGTCATAGACACTGGAAGGATTTCCATACAGCTCCGTAAAGTAAGGAAGCATTGCCTCCACAACCTCCGGCGCTGTTTTTGTCGTCGCCGCATTGTCCAGATATATCATTTTTCCCATTTTTTCATCCTCCTATTTATGATTAAGACTGCCGTTTTGCAGGAGGACATCCCGCTTCGCTGCAGTTTTGATTCTCTTTTTGTACCTTACGGTTTTCCTCGATGAGCTCAGACAGCATCATGTGATCCACAGCCTGTGTGATACCGTCGTTTATGCGTTTCCAAACGTATTTTGCAACACAGATATCCGCTCCTCGGCACAGCCCTTCTCCTTCATTTCCAGGACACGCCACAGCTTCCAGGCCTCCCTCCAGCACGCGAAGGATATCTCCCACTGAAATCTCCTGTGCTGGTCTGCCCAGGCGGTAACCTCCGCACGCTCCGCGGCTGCTCTGGACAAAACCGGCTTTTTTCAGCAATGCCATAAGCTGTTCCAGATACCCTACGGATATCCCCTGTCGTGTCGCAATACTCTGGATGGAAACAGACTCATTTTCACTGTGCAGGCCCAGATCAATAAGTGCCCTCAGGCCATATATCGCTCTTGTTGAAAGTTTCATCCATCCACCTCATTTTAATTCCAAGTGTTTTACTTGGATTTCGAATTCACTTTACCAGATAATAGTGGTTCTGTCAAGGAGATATTTTGCATATACTGACAAAAAAGGTACAGGTTTATTGTTATGTCAAAAAAGCGCTTTTTACAGGGGACTCTGATTCTCACCTGCACCGGGCTTCTGAGCCGTTTTATCGGATTCTTCTATAGAATATTCCTGTCTCATGCCATTGGTGCGCAGGGTCTTGGAATTTACCAGCTCGCCATGCCTCTGCAGGGTGTTGTCATGGCTCTTTGTGCCGCCGGAATGCAGGCAGCCATTTCCCGTCTGTGTGCCTCCCGAATGGCTCTTGGACAGGAAAAAGAATCCAGAAATTATTTTTTTCTGGGTACCGGAACAGCTGTTTTATTTTCCGCAGCAATTTCTTTTCTGGTCTACGAAAATGGGGAATTCTTTGCCGTACAGATTTTAAAGGAGCCCAGAACCTTTTCTCTCATACGGCTTTTATCTTTCAGTTTTCCCCTGGGTGCCCTCCATTCATGCATCAACAGTTATTATTATTCCAGGAAACAGACTGCCCTGCCTTCCGGCATACAGCTTCTGGAACAGATTGCAAGAGTTGGAAGCAGCTATGTTCTGTATCTCATCTTTCTTTCGGAAGGACGTGCGGTTACCCCCATAATCGCCATCGGAGGAGCACTTTTCAGTGAAATCGTGGCCGCCCTTTCCTCTCTTATCGCAATCGGAGTGGATTTTAGACGCAGCCATTACAGAATCCGGCAGATCACCCATCCTCTGTCAGGAATCAAAAGCATGTTGGAAATGGCCTTTCCCCATTCCATGAATCGGCTGCTGCTCACTCTTCTTGGCAGCATGGAAGTGATTCTTATTCCTCAGCGGCTTCAGCTCTTTGGCCTGGGCAGTGAAGAATCACTGGCAATATACGGTGTATTTACCGGAATGGCACTGCCCCTGATCCTGTTTCCCTCTACTGTCACCAATTCTGCCTCTGTTATGCTCATGCCGTCTGTTGCAGAGCTCCAGGCGCTTGGATATAAAAAACGAATCCACTATGTGACAGGCCGCACCAGCCGGTACTGTTTTCTGCTGGGTGCAGGCTGCACTTTGTTTTTCTTCGTCTTTGGAAAAACACTGGGGGGATTTCTGTTCCAGAGCCCCACTGCCGGAGTTTACATAAAAACTCTGTCCTTTATCTGCCCTTTCCTCTACATGAACACTGCCCTGACCAGTATTCTGAATGGCCTGGGCAAACCCAACACCTGCCTTCTTCACAGTGTGGCAGGCATCAGTATCCGTATCTGCTTTGTCCTTTTTGCCATACCCAGGATGGGAATCCGCGGCTATTTTTATGGAATGCTGTTATCCGAGCTGCTGCAGTCCATCCTCCACCTTACGTCCCTCTTTCGGATAGAAGGGAATTCCTGAAAGCCTGAATTTTCCTATCGACAATTTCCAGAGATTGGTTTATAATATGGGACTGAAAGTGAAATTGCAAAGGAGAAAGAACTATGGGATTCGAATTTATAAAAAAATTACCTACACCCGAAGAAATCCGCAACCAATATCCCATTGACGCAAAGATTCAGGCACTCAAAGAAAAGCGTGACCAGGAAATCCGCGATGTGTTCACAGGAAAATCCGATAAATTTCTTGTTATCATCGGGCCCTGCTCCGCAGACAATGAAGATGCTGTGTGCGATTATCTTTTAAGGCTTCGTAAAGTCCAGGATAAAATTGCCGATAAAGTTATGATCATTCCCAGAGTTTATACGAACAAGCCCCGTACCACAGGAGAGGGATATAAGGGAATGGTTCACCAGCCGGATCCTGAGAAAAAGCCTAACATGCTTGCCGGCCTCATCGCTATTCGTAAGATGCATATCCGTGCCATTGAGGAGAGCGGATTTACCTGTGCAGATGAGATGCTGTATCCGGAAAACTATCGTTATCTCTCAGACATTTTATCCTACGTGGCAGTAGGCGCACGTTCCGTAGAGGATCAGCAGCACCGTCTTACCGTCAGTGGTATGGATGTACCGGCGGGTATGAAAAACCCTACCAGCGGCGACTTTAGCGTTATGTTAAATTCTGTTGTGGCTGCCCAGGGCGGTCACCGTTTTATATACCGTGGATGGGAAGTAGAGACTACAGGAAACGAGCTGGCACACACAATCCTTCGTGGTGCTGTAAATAAGCATGGTGAAGCCATCCCGAACTATCATTATGAAGATCTCCGTCTTCTTTATGAGAAATATGCTGCAAAAGATTTGAAGAACATGGCCACTATCGTGGATACCAATCATTCTAATTCCAACAAGCAGTACGAGCAGCAGGTCCGTATCGCCAAGGAGATTCTTCACAGCCGTCTTGTGGATTCGGATATCCACAATCTCGTAAAAGGTCTTATGATTGAAAGCTATATTGAGCCTGGCAATCAGAAGATTGGCTGTAATCATATTTATGGAAAATCCATCACAGACGCATGTCTGGGCTGGGATGAATCCGAAAAACTTTTATACGATATTGCAGAAATGTGCTGATAATCATGACCACCGGCTCAGCCGGTGGTTTATTTTATCGCCATACAGTCAAAAAAAAACGCCGCACCCAACGAGAAATCAGGTACGGCAGCTTTTTCCAAAGAATATCTGCTCAGCATCTCGGATGTGCCTTCATATACACATCCCGCATTTTACTCATATTCATGCTCAGATAAACCTGAGTTGTAGAAATGTCTGAGTGTCCCAGCATCTCCTGTACACTCTTGATGTCAGCGCCATTCTGCAGCATATGCACTGCAAAGGAGTGACGCAGGGTATGAGGCGTGATATCCCGCTTAATTCCCGCATCATCTGCATAGCTCTTCAAAACTTTCCAGAAGCCCTGACGGCTCATAGCTTTTCCCGAACAATTTGTAAACAAAGCAGTCTCGCTGCTGTCCTTTACAAATACCTTCCGTGCCTTCTCCATATATAAGAGCAGAGCATCCCTGCTCACATTACCGATGGGAATGATCCGCTCTTTTCCATTCTCATGGCAGACCACATATCCAAACTGCAGATTCACATCCTGAGTTTTCAGATGAATCAGCTCACTGACACGCATCCCCGTAGCATACAAAAGCTCCAGCATCGCTTTATCCCGGATTCCCTTCGGCGTTGTCAGATCTGGTTGTTTCAGAAGATTATCCACTTCCTCGACTGTCAGGATCTCCGGCATTTTTTTCTCAACCTTTGGAGGCTTCAGATTGTCTGTAGGATCTTTTTCAATTTTTCTCTCCTTAAACAGATACTGAAAAAAGGCTCTCATGGAAGCCACGCTCCTGGAAATCGTAGAGGAAGCAAAATTTTCTCTCTCCATATAATCCAGATATCCTTCCAAATCAATTTCCCGAATATCCCTGACTTCCCGAATCCCCCGATCGCTTAAAAAGCTTTCCATTTTTTTCAGATCACGCTGATAAGACACCTCCGTATTATGGGATGTCCTCTTTGTATTATGCAGATAACTGATAAATTCCCGTATGTCTCTTTCCATTCTTTTTACTTCCTGTCTTCATAGATTGTAAAAAGTACTTCTTTTGTAACCGTTTCCCGTTACGCTTCTTTCGAAAATGTATTTGTATTATACTTGGAAATTAACATAAAATCAAACCCTTTTTTCGACGGAAAATCCCATAAAATCAGGCATTTCGCCGTCCAAACACCAAATATCGACAGCCTTATGGCAACTGCCACTATATCTTGTAAAAAAATTTTTAAAAAATTTTCAGGATGCTCAGAATTTTCTCTACCACCCAGGGATTCACGTAACATTCCAACAGGCTTCCTGCAAAAAAAAGTGCTGTATAAGCCAATGCTCTGATACAGAATCGATTCACATTCTGCGGAAAGATGCCATGATTTTTCCACATTCTCATGGATTCCGTATATATGGAATCCATAGCCATAAACGTAACCGGAATATAAATAAGATACTGTGGAAACAACAACCCTGTACTGATCGCCCCTCCTGCCAGCCCAAACTGCAGTAACGACATGGCAAAAAGCGCCCCCAGTTCACCCCCCAGTATCACCATTCCCAACACGGCGATTGGAACTCCAAAGACTGTGAATCCACACAAGATACACAGCAGAAAATATCCGCCCCGCAGTCTGATAATCTCCAGCAGATACTCTGTCCCGGAAACATTTCCGGTTCCAAAGGAGCTCAGCAGATAAACAGATGCCAGTGCCTTCTGTTTCCACTTAAGCTTCCAGGCCAGATTCGGCAAAAGCATTCCCAGTAAAAAACCGCATAAAAAAAGAATCCATGCAGGGAAACTGCCTTTTTTCTTTCTCTCTGATTTCTTTCTTTCCATAACTTCACCCTGTACCATTCTACGTCCCAGGCCAGGGATTTATACAAAAAAAGAGCCAAGTTTTTCAACTAAGCTCTTTTATAAATGTAGAGGTTACTTATTTCATATCAATATCAACCTTTGTAGATCGGAAGAACACTATTTTGCATAGTCAACCGCTCTGCTCTCACGAATGACATTAACCTTAATCTGACCCGGATATTCAAGTTCAGCCTCAATCTGCTTCGCAATATCTCTTGCCAGAAGAACCATATCTGCATCCGTAACATGTTCCGGTACAACCATAACCCGAACCTCTCTTCCAGCCTGAATAGCAAAGGACTTGTCCACGCCTTTAAACTGATTTGTGATGTCCTCAAGTTGTTTCAGACGATTGGTATAGGTTTCCAGTGTCTCTCTTCTCGCACCGGGGCGTGCTGCCGAAATGGCATCAGCTGCCTGAACGATACAGGCAATCAAGCTCTCCGGTTCCACATCGCCATGATGGGCTGCCACTGCATTGATCACAACAGCAGATTCCTTGTACTTCTTACAGAGATCCACACCAATCTGAATATGGGAGCCCTCGACCTCATGGTCAATGGATTTTCCAATGTCATGGAGCAATCCGGCACGCTTTGCAAGACGGACATCTACGCCGATCTCTCCGGCAAGTATACCAGACAGCTGTGCTACCTCAATGGAATGCTTCAGGGCGTTCTGTCCATAACTGAAACGGAATTTCATACGTCCCAGTAATTTCAGAAGCTCCGGATGGATACCATGAACCCCAACATCCATTGCTGCTGTCTCACCATCTTCGCGAATCTGCGCCTCCACTTCTCTCTGCGCTTTCTCCACCATCTCCTCAATCCTGGCCGGATGAATACGTCCGTCCACAATCAGTTTCTCCAATGCTACTCTTGCTACTTCACGTCGAATAGGATCAAATGCGGATAAGACAACTGCCTCCGGGGTATCGTCAATGATCAGATCCACACCGGTAAGGGTTTCCAGGGTACGGATATTACGTCCCTCACGTCCGATGATACGTCCTTTCATCTCATCACTGGGAAGCTGTACAACAGAAATCGTTGCTTCGGACACATGATCGACAGCGCATTTCTGAATGGCATTGACCACGTACTCCTTTGCTTTTTTCCCTGCTTCTTCCTTTGCTCTCCCCTCAAGCTCTTTGTAAAGCCGTGCAACATCCACCTTTACATCGTCTTCCACACTTTTGAGCAATTCTTCTTTTGCCTGTTCGGAGGTCAGACCGGAAACACGTTCCAGTTCCTGTACTCCTTTCAGCTCGAGTTCTTCCACTCTCTTCTCTTTCTTCTGCAATTCAGCAAATCTCGCTGTGCATTCTGCCTCACGCTTCTCGACTGCATCTGCTTTCTTATCGATAGCTTCTTCTTTCGACAAGACACGTTTTTCGTACTTCTGCAGTTCGTTTCTTCGTTCCTTAGTTTCTTTCTCCAGTTCATTTTTTGTCCGGAGAGATTCTTCCTTTACTTCCAATAAAGTTTCACGTTTCTTTGTCTCGGCTGCCTTCAAAGCTTCATCTATGATGCCTCTGGCTTTTTCCTCTGCTGAACCAATCGTTTCTGCGTCTTTTTTGACTTTATTCTCCACAGCAACTTTGCAAGTAACAGGAACTGCAATAATGAGCGCGACTACCACAGCGACAACTGCAACTATGATTGTTGTCACAGGAGCACCTCCTTATTATTTAGTTTTCATTGTACAAATACAACAATACAAGTTTATCTGTTTTTGAGAATTATGTCAAGTTTTTCTATGGAATTGTTTCACATTTTTCTCTGTCAAAGCTGTCATCTTCTCCGTTATCCCGCTTTCTGGAAATCTCCATTTTCTCCAGGACCTGGGAAATATCTCCCCAGGAAAACCCTCTCCGCTGCAGATAGCCGTACAATCTGCGTATTTCCTTATCATCCAGACAGCTTCCCGGGGCATATTTCTTCTCTATGGCAGCCTGGATCAATGCCTGTTCATCCGGCTCCGTGAGTTCTGCCGCCCTTTCCCATGCACGCTGTGCGGTTTCCCTGTCCACGCCCTTCTGGCATAGCTCCTGCAGGAGCTTCTGCCGGCTTTTCGTACCTATGCGGTAAGAAATATAATTCTCCGCATACCGGTCATCATCCAGATATCCATAGGACCGCACATAAGCAAGTGCATCCTCCACTGCCTCTATGGAAAAACCTGCCTGACGCAGCCGGTCAGACAGGCCTTTTTCCGTACGGTCCATATGTTCCAGAAGAAGCAGGGCCTTTCTTCGTGCTTTTTTCTGTTCTTCCGGTGTCAATGGCATAAATTACACCTCATCCATGAACTCTGCAGAAGTGTCTGCTGCCTCAGGTTCAGCGATCTCCTGTGCAGCTACAGTTTCTTCAGCAGCCTGAGATGCTTTCTTTGCTGCCCGGGTAGTTTTTACTTCTTCCTTCTTCTCTTCCGTCTGTGTTCCCTCTTCCTCTGGAAGCAGATGATAGTGAATACGCACTTTCTTTTCAATCTCATCACAGATATCTGGATGCTCTTTCAGGAAAATCTTGGCATTCTCACGTCCCTGGCCAATCTTATTTCCTTCGTATGCATACCAGGCTCCACTCTTATTTACAATGGAATTCTCTGCTGCCAGATCCAGAATATCTCCTTCTTTGGAAATACCGGTGCCAAACATGATATCAAACTCTGCCTGCTTAAAAGGCGGGGCAACCTTATTCTTCACTACTTTGATCCGGGTATGGTTACCCACCATTTCACCGCCCTGCTTCAGAGTCTCCACGCGGCGCACATCCATACGTATGGAAGCATAAAACTTCAGGGCACGACCTCCTGTGGTGGTCTCCGGATTTCCAAACATCACGCCGACCTTTTCACGAAGCTGGTTGATAAAGATGACGACACAGTTGGATTTACTGATAACGGCAGTCAGCTTACGCAGTGCCTGTGACATCAGTCTGGCCTGCAGACCCACATGGCTGTCTCCCATGTCGCCGTCAATCTCCGCCTTTGGAACAAGAGCAGCAACAGAGTCCACAATGATGATATCAACCGCACCGGAACGTACCATCGTCTCGGTGATCTCCAGGGCCTGCTCTCCATTATCCGGCTGGGAAATATAAAGGTTATCGATATCTACTCCGATATTTTTTGCATAGACAGGATCCAGCGCGTGCTCTGCATCAATAAAGCCTGCGATACCGCCTCTCTTCTGCACTTCTGCCACCATATGTAAGGCAACTGTGGTCTTACCACTGGACTCCGGTCCGTAGATCTCCACGATTCTGCCCTTCGGAACACCCCCTACTCCAAGGGCAATATCAAGGCTCAGTGAGCCTGTTGGAACTGCCTCTACCTGCATGTTTGACTGAGAGTCTCCCAGCTTCATCACGGAACCCTTGCCATACTGCTTTTCAATCTGTCCAAGCGCTGCTTCCAGCGCTTTCTTTTTATCTTCATTTACCATCTATAGTATTCTCCTTATCCTTATTTCTCTGTAATTCGAACCTATGTTCGTGTTTTCTGTATACTATAGTATTATACTTTTCCCAGTATGTCAAGCATTTCCTCAAAATTTACCGGATTATCGTTCGACAGGAAGTGACTCTTTTCCAGCCTGCACCTATCTCTGCCTTCTTGGGCAATCTCTCCACATTCTTTGTCATTGCTCATAGAATGACACCATTCCTCTTCCATTTTCCTTCGATTTATACAGTGCCTTATCCGCTGCCTCATACAGGCGATTAAAGGTTCTGTGTTCCTCATCCGCAATGGCCACTCCCATAGACAGGCTTGTACCGCCATCCGCTGAAGTAACTGTTAAATTCACCTTTTCAAATATCTGTTTTGCCGCCGAGAAGATTTCAGAAACAGGTCTGTCCTTTTCAAAAAACAGTGCTGCCGCAAATTCGTCTCCTCCCATCCTGCATGCCATTCCTTCCTCGTCCATCGATGCACTCAGAGCCTGCGCGACCAGGATCAGGAACTCATCCCCGGCCCTGTGCCCCAGTGTGTCATTGTATTCCTTGAAACGGTCAATATCCATCATAAACATCACTGTCTTTGTGTCCTCATTCAGCAGCTTTGCTTCCACATCATTCTGGAAAGCGGTATGATTCATAAGCCCAGTCAGAGGATCCTGGCGGTAAATGCTTTCCCAGCGTTTCAGTCTGGTCTGAGCTTTCTGGGTTTCAACAGATATGATTTTTTTTACCGCATGCGTACTGGCACTGTCGACAATAATAACCTCCGTGCGTTCCGAGCGTTCCGCTGAGTCATAATATTTTTTTCCATAGCATAATACATAAACCATACTTCCGTCTTTTCTGAGAATACGATGTTCAATATAGGCAGTCGGATTCTTTGCGAGCAGTTCATTGACCATACAGAGATACTCTGTCCTGTCTTCCGGACTGATCAGATCCATCTGTCCCAGATGTCGTTCTTTCACATCTTCCATGGAATAGCCCGTCATCTGTTCAAATCTTTCGTCTGCCTGTACGATTTCCATCTTTTCATTCAGCACATACCGACTGTAGCAGACCGGATAGACCAGACTGTTCAGCTTTCCATCCGCCCCGTCCATCTTTTCCTTACTTTCTGCCTGTCTGTTCTCAGCTGCTTTCCGGAACAGATCATCCGGCTGCATTTGATTCTTACCCTGTTCTTTTCCGGCAGGCTGACCCCCGGATATTTCCTGCAGCATTTCCAGGAATTCGGCAACGATGGTGGGGTCAAACTGAGTTCCTGCACAGCGTCTCAGTTCTTCCCTGGCCTTTTCTTCCGGCATTGCGGCACGGTAGCTTCTTGTGTTGACCATGGCATCATAGGCATCCACAACAGAAATCATACGTGACAGCAGAGGGATTGTCTCACGGCTGAGTCCATCGGGATAGCCTTTTCCATCCCACCTTTCATGATGGTGGAGAATCATATCGGCAATTCCCCGCAGCTCCTGTGCGCTGTTTGCAATCTGGTATCCCTTCTGAACATGTGTCTGCATCACTTTCCACTCTGCCTCATTGAGCTTTCCGGGTTTATTCAAAATTTCCAGTGGAACCCCTATCTTTCCAATATCATGAAGCAGGCAAAGTAATGATAAATTGCTTAGCTGCAGATCACTCAGCCCCATCCTTTTTCCCAGCATGGCTCCCAGGTTCTGCGTTCTCTTTACATGTGCCTCTGTATCACTGTCACATTCCTCCAGAGCACAGACCAGCGAAGTCAGAAAATCCGAATGACCAGACTTGCGGTTGAGAAGCTTTTTGGTCTGCATTCCCTGAAATGCCTGATCAATTGCCTTCATAATATCCGGTTCTTTCTCCGTTGCCATACTGACAGCATACTGCACGCTCCACTGGCAGTTTTCCTGCATTCTGGACAGACACTCCAAAACCTGTTCTTCGTCAAAATGATAACACAGCGCAATCAGATTTGCATCCCGTCCCCGGACAAAATAAGAACCTTCCGGCAGAAACTGTCTCATCTTGCCTGACAGCTCCTGTATTACCTGATCCCCCCTGCTGTGTCCGAAACTGTTATTGATATCCGTAAGATTATTGATATCACATACCGCAACTGCTGTGGGATAACCGAATACGACAGGATTTTCACTGACAAACAGCCGGAAACTTTCCCAGTTCTGAAAACCAGTCAGTACATCTGTTTCCAGTGATGCATCTGACAGAACAAATAAATGGCCCATCATTTCGTTTTTCTCGTTTTTCAAAAGACGGTATTCACAGCGAACCGGTTTCATCTCCGCTCCCTTATCGACGTAGCACTGAAGAGTATAGCTGTCCTGTGTCTGGTCAAATTTGATTTTTTCAGGGAAACCACATCTGTTCATAAACTCCCGCGTTGTCATATTCTCCTCGAAAGACAGCTCCGGAAACAGCCTGCTTACTTTCTCATTATGCAGAATAAGATAATCTTCATAGTCAAACAGAGCGATTCCCTGATCGATATTTTCAAAGATCAGATTTCTAAAATGATTCAGCATGCCGTGTGTGGCATAGGCAAAGCAGTTCCAGTAGAGAAACCCTGCCACAATACTGTATCCACATATGGAATAATCCAGTAAATTCAATACGGTGGATCCCGGAAGAAACAAAAAGACCGCATTGATTCCTACTGTTGCCAGGATCACCCAGACTGCATAACGGTACTGTCTTCGGTAATCAGAAGGAATCCTGCATACTTTGAAAATCAGTAATGCCACCACCAGTATCAGAAGAAGATATGTATAGGCAAGATGCATCTGATACAGCGGCATCATCTGATAACTGTACTTCGCAATCGGTGTCCCACGGTATTCATAATGCAATGCGATTTCCCAAAAGGGATTCAGCATCAGCACCAGTGTATCGAAGACCAGATATGCACCAATCATCTTCATCATAGTCCTGCCTGTTTTCTTCATCTGATGTTTGGTAAAGCAGACCGTAAACAAAAGAAGTGAGACCAGTGCCCAGTCAATACTTGCAAAATAAATACTTGACATAAAGGACACCAGAAAATAATCCTCAGACAGAATACTGGCCAGGTAGCTGAAATCCACTACCGCAGCTCCTATACAGGCAACTCCCAGAAAGGTGCCGGTTTTACATCTTTTTTTCAGTGATTTCACTGCCAGAAAAATATCCAGTATCCCCAGCAGCAATGACAGGATACTGTAGATTATATAAAGTGCCTGCATAATGCTCTTCCTCTTTTCCCGTGAACATACATTGATACGGATATCGTACTTTCCAGAAAAGGGCATCGCCTCCTGCGATGCCCAAATCTTTTTTCTCACCCCTGCGACAGAACGCTGCGCACGTGGTCTACCTCTTCTCTTGTAGCTTTTGATGCCGGTACATAATAGCCTTTTGTACGGGCAATCTGATAAATTTCTTCCTGCGACATTTCACACTGGTTGCGCATTTGCTTTAATGTCTGCTTTAACTGGGGATTCTCGGTCTGCGGGATCATCTCGCCATACCGTGTCAGCTCTCCGTTTATTCCCGTCAAAGTATCAACCACCATGGTTTTTTCATTCATTTTCCTGACCTCCTACTGTAAAAACTGCATTAACTGCTGCTTGCTCTGCATTGCGGACTGGGCGGATTTCTGAAAGAACTGTTTCACTTCCGTATCCGTCGCCTGTTGGGCATATGCATCCATTTTACAGTGGGTGGTCTCAAAACCGCCGATTAAATGACGCAGATTCTGTAAATCCAATTCCGATATTTCTGTCATGATACTACCTCCTTATATGTGATACAATAGCTAGTATCTCAGAAAACACGGAGAATATACGCATAATTTCATTCCCAGATAAGACTGTTTTCCGGTCTTCAGGAATCCATTCTAGCCGATCAGCCAGTTATACATTTCCTCATACTGACGTGCAGAATTACCCCATGAGAAATCTTTCGCCATAGCACGATCCACAATCTTATTCCACTCGCGCTTCTTATCATAGTAAACGCGCTCTGCATAACGGACCGCAGCCAGCATCTCATGTGCATTATAATTACAGAAGCTGAAGCCTGTTCCGGTTCCTTCAAATTCGTTATATGGTTCTACGGTATCCTTCAGACCGCCTGTTTCCCTGACAATCGGAATGGTTCCATAGCGAAGGCTCATAAGCTGGCTTAAGCCGCACGGCTCAAACAGAGACGGCATCAGGAATGCATCTGCCGCACCATAAATTCTGTGAGACATTGCCTCATCATAATAAATCTGAGCAGAAACCTTTCCATGGTATTTCCAGTCGAAATGACGGAACATATTTTCATAACGTTCGTCACCGGTTCCCAGAACCACCAGCTGTATAGCATCCTGGCATAACTGATCCATCACATAGGCAATCAGGTCAAAGCCCTTCTGATCTGTCAGACGGGAAACGATACCGATCATCATGATCTTCGGATCCTGTGCCAGTCCCAGATCCTTCTGGAGCTGCAGCTTATTCTTTACTTTCTCTTTGCGGAAGGTCGTTGCATTATATCTGGTACTCAGACACCTGTCTGTCTCCGGATTAAACTCATTATAATCGATACCATTTACAATTCCTCTCAGACTGTTTGCCCTTGCCCTGAGCAGTCCGTCCAGACCCTCGCCATAGAACGGGGTCTTGATTTCCTCCGCATACGTATTGCTCACGGTGGTGATGGCATCTGCAAATACCATACCACCTTTTAAGAAATTGCCGTCCTTATATGCTTCCAGCTTGTCCGGTGCAAAGTAGTAATCAGAAAGACCGGTGATGGATTTGATCGTCTGTACATCATACACACCCTGGAATTTCAGGTTATGTATGGTCATGATCGTCTTAATTCCCCAGAAAAATTCATTCTGCTGGAAGGAATCATGAAGATAAACCGGAATAAGTCCTGTCTGCCAGTCGTGACAGTGGATCACATCCGGGCGGAAACCGATGACCGGCAGCACGGAAAGAACTGCTTTTGAGAAAAAGGCAAATTTCTCCAGATCCCACGGTGCACTGTCGTAAGGCTTCGGTCCGCTGAAATAATACTCATTATCAATAAAATAAAACTGAATGCCGTCATACTGCATCTGGAGGATACCCACATAACAGTTTTTATAGCTGATATCCATATAAAAATGCGTGACGTATTCCATTTTATCTTTCCACTCCTGTTTCATACAGGCATATTTCGGTAAGATTACACGAATGTCAAAGTACCGCTTATCAAAACATTTTGGCAGTGATCCTGCAACGTCTGCCAGTCCTCCTGTTTTGATAAAAGGCACTGCCTCTGAAGTAGCAAATAGAATTTTCTTCATCCGAAAAACTCCCTCCTTGGTAATTTTATGCTAACCCGATTTTCCTTATTATAACCCAAAAAGGAGTTATTGGAAAGTCCGATTTTTATATTCCAGTCTTATTTTATCCGCGATC
This sequence comes from Blautia sp., assembly GCA_022764275.1. GTDB lineage: Bacteria > Bacillota > Clostridia > Lachnospirales > Lachnospiraceae > Blautia_A. The sequence continues at coordinate 46,830 of JALERH010000042.1, forward strand.
AGCGCAATAAATTCGGAGTTCGTCGGTTTCCCCTTTCCTGTGCTTACCGTGTAACCGAACAATTCGTCAATAGTGTCCATTTTTCCTCGGCTCCATGCCACCTCAATGGCATGACGGATTGCGCGCTCCACACGGCTTGGAGTCGTCTGGTGCTTTTTTGCAATGGTTGGATAGAGAATTTTTGTGATGGAATTCAGCATTTCCATATCATTTACAGAAAGAATGATTGCATCTCTCAGATACTGATAACCTTTGATATGGGCCGGAACACCAATCTCATGTATGATGTTTGTCACATCCGCTTCCAGATTTCCCTCCGTAAAGCCTGTGTTTTCTTCTCTTGGAAGCTGCCTGCTGACTTCCCGGAATTTCTTTTCTCCGATACGGCGGATATGTTTGATTCGATTTAACAGCATCTGATTATCAAAAGGCTTCAGCATATAATAATCGGCCCCGAGGTTGAACGCATCTTCTGTAATGCGCTCCTGCCCCACAGCGGAAACCACAATAAAGGATGGTACTTTTTTTATGGTACTGTCATGCGTAAAGCGCTCCATTACAGAAAGTCCATCTACCTTCGGCATGATAATATCCAACACCACCACATCCGGTTCTTTTTCCCTGATAATATTACAGATTTCTTCTCCATTATGTGCTTTTCCAACCAATTTAAGGTCTTCATCCTCTTCGATCATACGACCCAGTACTTCTACCATTTTCTCGTTATCGTCTGCGATTGCCACATTTAATTTCTCCATGAGGCCTGTCTCCTCCTAACTCAACAACATCCTTGCAGGAAATCCGCAGGAATCTGCTATTACTTTCCAATACCTGTGTACACAAGCTATATTATAGTAGATGGCTGATGGGGAAATCAAGCCGAAAGTGGCTGCTTTACTGGATTTTCGTTCGATAACTTTCGACTTTTCCTTCCCCTGTTTGTGACAAAACAATCGCTTTTCTGAGCGGATTTTTATCCTTTCTTCAAGTTTTCTTACCGGAAACCAGTTCCAAACGGTACCCTCTTTTCTGCCAGTCATAAATGATCGCATTTAACACGCCTGTGTTCTCTGCATCCGAAACAAGGAAATCGCGTATATCATCAATATCCCGTTGAATGCTGCGTTCATTCACATCGTAAATGAGCGCTTCCTCATTCTTTCTCACAACTTCTCCTCTGACAAATTTCGAGTAAATGCCAAGGATACGGTCTATTTTTCCTTTTTTCTCTTTCACTTTATACACCTCTCATATCCGTCTTTTTCTCCACTGCCTCCAGATACTCCCTCTGACGAAAACCAAAGATACCTGCCAGCAGCAATGTGGGAAATCTCCGAATTTCCCGGTTATACTTTGTCACGCTGTCGTTGTAAATAAGGCGGCTTGTGCACACCATTTTTTCGTAGCGGTCCAAGGCGTTCATGCCTCTGGCATAGTTTTCATCTGCTTTCAGCTTTGGATATCGCCGGGCTACTATATAAATACGCCCGAGAGTCTCGGAAATCACACTTTCCTGCTTCAAAACATCATACGGTTTAGATTTCGCCGTAATCACACTTTGGTGGGATTTGATTGTTTCGATCATTGTCTGGGACTCATGGGCATCATATCCCCTGGTAAGGTTAAGCAGCACAGTCAAAGCGTCAAAACACGCGGAAAGCTGTACACCGATCTGGCCCATTGCATTATTGATATTCTCATGCATGGTTACCAGCCTTCGGTGAACTGAAACGCCCCATCCCGCCAGGCATACTGCAATCACACCTATCATTATCATTGCCATCCCCGTCTCCTTCCTTTTCTTCAAATATAAAGTCATTATGGCTCCTGTATATTATAAAGCGCCCCCTTTTTTCAAGGGAGCGCCTGGTATGAATCGTACTGAAATTGTATTGAATCGACAGTCTGCTCAAAGCGACATTCTCAGAATAAATTTTCCTTCCCTGGTAAAAAATGTGTAAACACCTCCGTACCGTTCCACAATAGCACAAATACTCTGCACTCCAATTCCATGGCCTGGACGGTCGGACACGGGAATTCCCTTTTCAAAGCGGATATCATCTGAACAGGGATTTACAATCTGCAAAAAAAGCCTGTTTTTCTGTTCATAAAACTCAACATCAATCGTGCAGGTATTTCCCTCAGCAGCAAAAGGCAGGCAGGCATGAAGAGCGTTTTCCAGTGCATTGGAAAAAAGCACACACAGATCACTGTCCGATATGATCATAAAGGCGGGGAGTGTTCCCTTTATGTTCATGGTAATCCCTGCCTGCTTTGCCCTCCCTGAAAAGGCTGACAGAATCAGGTTGGCCGCTTCGTTTTCACAATACCTCTGTACCTTCTGGGTTTCAATTTCCCTGCAGATATCCGAGATATAGGACAATGCCAGTTCATCCTGCCCATTGCCAATACAGCTGGACAGATATTGAAGATGATGCCGCAGATCATGGCGATACCTTGCGGCAAGAGCCTGAGATTCCCGAAGGACATCAATTTCCCGTACTGCCTGGGCAAGCTGGATTCCCAGACTGTTCTGTACCTGCTGTAGACGGCTTCTCTCCTGTTCTTTGGCGGAACTGTACAGCAGGAATGCCAGATAGGCCACACAGCACACAAAAGGCATAAATTCCACTATGACCGGATTCCCGCTGTAAAGAAGGTCCGTGTATACCTGCGTCAGATAATCAAATCCGTAATACAGAGCCGGAATCACACCGAATTGCAGCTGCTCTTTAGCAGGGTACTTCGATATTTTCCTTACAGAGGGAGCTACAAAACGAATCAGCAGCAAAAGCACCGGAACCGTTACGACCAGTTCTATGATATCCTGCATCACCGCACCGCCGGACAGCACTTCTGCCACCAGCAGGGCAATCCAGCGCCGCAGCTGACAGCACAGGTAAGCGCACATAACAGAGACTGCTGACCATAACATTCTTCTGGTCAGGATGTATAATACCACCATTAATGGAAGATGAACGACGAGGGGATATATCTTCCTCAGAAATTGCGTATCCCAGAAATAATATATTGTTCCCTGAAAAAAAGGCAGCATTGCCATGGCAGACCAGAATATCCGGCGGCTCCGGCGGGTATGCAGCGTATCACAGAAGGACACAGACAAGACGATTCCGAATATGCTCACCGACACATCATTTAACAGGGATATCCACACATTCATATTGTCACCTTCCCGTCCTGGAAGGCATATTCCAGAAATGCATTTTTGATCTCATTATACTTTCCCCGGGGAATGGGAATTTCCGCCAAACAGGACATGGTGATAGCGCGGTAAGAGATCTTCTGTACATATTCCAGATTGACCAGAAAGGATCTGTGCGGACGCAGAAAGTTCCCGTAATGTTCCAGCTGTCTGCCAAACTCATCCAGACTTCCGATACATTCCAGAACCTTTCCACTGGTCAGGTGGATAAATAAAGTACGATGGAATACCTCGCAGTATTCCAGCTGGCAAGGATCAATGCGGTGGATTCCGTTTTTGCAGCGTAAGATGAGACTGCTCATCTGTTCTTTTTGGCACGTCATGAGAACGGAGTCCATCAGGTGAAAAAAGGTCTCCTTTCTCACAGGCTTAAGCTGATAAAAATATGCTCCCACTGTATAGGACTCAACTGCAAACTCTGACGAGGAAGTCAGAAAAATAATCTTGACATTTCTGTCATACTTTCTGATTTCCGCAGATGCATTGATTCCTGTTTCTCCCGGCATCAGGATATCCAGAAACAGGATATCATACCTGACACCTTTTTCAATCTCGGCCAGCAGATCAAAGGGGCTTTGAAAAGCCTTACAGTTCATCTGCTGACCGCGTTCCACACGGTATTGCTCAAGAAGCATACGAATCTCATTCAGTTCAGAGAGATCATCGTCGCAAAATGCTATTTCCACCAAATCAGGTCACCTCTGTTCTTCCGTTTTCTACAATTATACTTTATCCTTTGTGTATTTTCAATTGCGCCGGCCGGAGGTTTTTACCAGTAATATTATAAAACTCCCTCGTCGTCAAATGGGGCGTCTGGTATGAATCGTACTGAAAATGTCTTGAATCGACAGTTGTCCGGGGCTGCGCTTTTTCTTTTGGGCCTGTACGCAAGAAAATACCTTTCTGTAGAAAAAATTCCGGGATTTCAAGGAAAAACAGGACATTTTAGCTGTCTATAGTACCTATGGCCATAAATATTTGTTCCCAGACCCAGAGAATCGCTGAACACTGGGTCTGGAGCGTATACTTGCTTGATATAGAGAAAATTTCAAGTAAAATGAGCTTATTTTCGCGTGATTTTCCGAAATTTTGGGCATGGATGACTCCTGATTTTTATATATGCCCAATAGAATATAACATTCTTATACTATCTGCGCCACATTCTGCAAGAATCAACACATGGAGTCAGGTACCATAAACGAAGAAAAAGTTCCTGTTGAAATATCCTCATCAGTCTCCTATAATAAATACATGGATTCCTCCGTTAAAAAGGAGGAGTAAAATGTCAGAATGCAGGAAATTACAGGAACTGACCATCAAGGACAATTTCATGTTTGGAGCCGTGATGGTGGACGAGGAACTCTGCAAAGAGTTCCTGGAACTTGCTTTAGGATTTCGGATTGCAAAGGTAACGGTAAGTAAGGAGAAAAGTATCGTTTACCATCCTGAGTACAAAGGGGTGCGTCTGGATGTGATCGCCGCTGATGAGAAGCAGACTCATTACAATGTGGAGATGCAGGTACTCCGGAAGAAAAATCTGGGAAAGCGGAGCCGTTATTACCATAGCCAGATTGATATGGAGCTTTTGAGGACCGGAATGGAGTACGGACTGCTTCCGGATGCATATGTGATCTTCATATGTGATTTTGACCCGTTTTATAAGAAAAAATACAAGTATACTTTCGATACTGTCTGCAAAGAAGATGGTACCGTTTCCCTGGAAGATGGAAATCATACCCTTTTCCTCAGTACCTGCGGAGAAAATGAAGAAGAAGTACCGGAGGGACTTGTAAAGTTTCTGAAATATGTAAAGGCGGGACTAAGCGAAAGCACGGAGAATTTTCAGGATGGGTTCGTTCAGAAACTTCAGGATGCGGTCAGAAATGTAAAAGCAAGCCGTGAAATGGAGGAGCGCTATATGCTGTTGCAGGAATTGCTCAAAGAAGAGCGGGAAGCCGGAAGAGCCGAAGGTAGGGCTGAGGGCAGAGCACAAGGTAGAGCTGAAGGTAGAGCTGAAGGTAAAGCTGAGTCAATACTCGAACTTTTATCCGACCTGGGAGATATCCCGGAAGACCTTCAAAAGAGGATTTCAGTCGAGAAAGATCCCAATGTTTTGAAATCTTACTTAAAGATAGCCTCTGCTTCTAAGACGATAGATGAGTTTCGGAAACGAATTGATCAGCCTTGATCTTGGTGTAAAGAGCAAATCTAAGGGCATTGTGCCTGTCTCTATGGCGCTGCTTTTTTTCAGTGACCAGTCGTAAGAGATTACAAAACCAGAAAACATGTTAATAAAGTTGACGGAGGAATTCATGCGATTCCAAAGATAACAGATTAAAATACAAAAGATATGAAATTGGAGGTATGACGTAAACTATCATTATTAAACGGTCAAACTTAATAATGATTGGAATGCCTCGACAGACTTTTGTGAATTGCTAAATGCCTGTTTCCTCACCAGCAGGAGCATTGCCGCAAGTGCGTGAAGGATGGGGAGAATTTTTCTCCGCAAACCTGATCGGGGATCCGGTAATGACAGGGCGGAACAAAGAATATTTCACCTCAACGTGTCAGTACTTTGATGAAGTGATGACAGAATACCTGTTGGATTACTATCGGCAGACACTTTAATACAAGGGGATGGCGTCAGTGACCCCATCCCCGCTAAACATGCTCAGTCTTTATATCCATTGGGGTTCTTTGACTGAACCAGCTTCACTTTTCAAGGGCATTCAAAAACGTGTATGGAGTTTCTCCACGTACTTACCGACAAAATGTGCACAGTGGAGTCAGGTACCATAAACTCTCAAACTCTTCGCGAAGAATGGCATTTATTCTGAAGTAAGGCCTATTTCCCCTCTTTTTCCAAAAATCTTTTATAAGTGCTGTCTATTCCCAATGCTCCTAATGGTGCGGTAATAATAATCGCCAAAACTGCGACTGATAAAACTATTTTTCCACAATCCAGTCCTGATGCAAGGGGCACCGACCCAATAGCTGCCTGAACTGTTGCTTTTGGCAAATACGCAATGACACAGAACAACCTTTCCCGCCAGTTAAGTTTTGTTTTTGCTGTACAGACCAAAACACCGCCTGCTCTGAAAGCTAAAGCGATCAGAATCATAAAAACAGCTGCAATCCCGGCACTTAATGTATATCGTATGTCTACTGCTGCACCAACCAACACAAAGAGCATAACTTCTGCTGCCAGCCATAGTTTTCCGAATTTTTCTGACAATCTTTTTGAAACAAATGCAGTACTCTTTAGTTTTATTACACATGCCATACTGACAACTGCCAGCAATCCTGATATTGACACTTTTCCTTCCAACCAGCCTTCAATTGCGATCAGAAGGAATGAAAAACCCAGTACTATGATCACTTTCATGCTATTTCTGACACAATGCCTGTGAGCATAGGAAGTTTCAAAAAAAAGATACAATCCATAGCCAGCAACGGCTCCCAATAGTATTCCCAGAATAATGGAAACAGGAATATTTACAAAATCAGTGATATCTGCTCTTCCGCCTTGCGCCATGCTTAAAAATGTTGTAAACAGGACAATAACAAAAATATCATCACACGAAGCCCCGGCCATGATCATTTGAGGAATTGCTTTTTCTGTGCCATATTTCCTTTCCATAAGGCTTACCATTCGAGGTACCACAACAGCAGGAGAAACTGCTGCCAGGACTGCACCCATAACTGCAGCCTCTATCCGGCTGATTCCAAGTATTACCGGAGCAAACAGCACATATCCGATTATCTCACAGGATGCAGGTACGAAAGATAACAGAATCGCTGATCGTCCTGCTTTTTTCAGATCATTAAGGTCTAACGACAGCCCTGCTTTCAACAGAATGATAATCAGAGCCATTTTCCGAAGTTCTGCCGAAATCGAGAGAATGGATGGGGCAAGAAAATCCAGCACATATGGACCTAAAAGAATACCTGTAACAAGCATTCCAATAATCCGTGGAAGCTTTAAGCGTTGGCAAATGGCTCCCATAGCCAATCCAACAAGAAAGATGAGTGATAATGATGTTAACATATAATTTCATTTTCTCCTTTGAGCGCAAAAAGGCTGACACATTCTGCTACAGACTGCTTAAGATAATATTTCTCAGTTTTCGTGTCAAAGCGAATGTACCTGCATCTTTTTTCTGGGTTCCCATCAGAAAGGTCATATTTTCGTTCGGATAATTGGCAAAATACATTCCGAGCCATCCATCCCATCCATATTCGCCTTCTTTTGTCAGCATGCCGCAGCGGGATGGTTTCCTGCAGACACGCATCAGATTTGCATAGGAAAATCCGTCCAGGCCAATCCAGTTTTCAAAGGCAGCCTGCTGCAATGGCATCAGTTCCCCACTGATAAAATGCTTAACCGTTTCGGGCCGCAGAATCTGCCTGCCCTCCAGACTTCCGCCATTTCGAAGCATTCTCGCAAATTTCATATAATCATCAAGAGTAGAAGCAAGTCCTGCACCGCCCGCCTCATAGCCAGGTTCCTCTGCCATATCATTGCGGATACCAAGGTTGTTCCCGGTATAACGTACCATTGTACGGGAACCGTCTTTGTTTGCAATGGTTTCATATGCTGCAGCAAGTCTGTCCCTCTTTTCCGGTGGTACCCAGAATGCGGTATCTTTCATTCCAAGGGGTTTGAAAATTTCATTTTCCATAAATTCCGAAAGCTTCTTCCCGGATACCTTTTCAATCACTGCCCCGAGAACGTCCGCGGAAGTTCCATATACCCAGGAAGTTCCGGGCTCAAACAAAAGGGGACAATCCGCAAGACGTTCTGCCAGTTCCTGGGTGGTCACAGGATCGTCTGTATGCAGTCTCCCGCACACTTCCTGAAAAACCGCGTCCGCAGCCTTCCCCGGTATGGTAACGTCATCCGGATATACAAGTCCTGATGTCATACGCAGCAGGTCGTGCACCAGAATTGGCCGGGAAGCTTCCACCAAATCCCCGTCACGGGCTACTTTCATATGGGCAAAAGCCGGCAGAAATTCACTGACAGGCTGGCAGAAATCCAGGCACCCCTGTTCCATCAGAATCATGGCCGCCACTCCCGTGACAGGCTTCGTCTGGGAATAGAGGCGAAAAATCGTATCCCGGGACATCCTGCGATTTTCCTCCCGATCCGCCATGCCCTCCTGGCAATAAATGATTTCCCTGTCATCCTTTTCCACCAGAAGGTTTACACCTGTCACCTCACTGCTTTCAACGGATTCTCTCATTACCTTCTGAATCTGTTCCACGATATCGGTATGCATAGTTTCTCCTTTCAAAAAATCAGCAGACATTTTCACTATTATAGCACTGGAGAGCAGATTTGTAAGCATTATTTATTACAGTTGATTCATTTTATCTCCATTTCCCGTTTATCTCACTAATCAGAGCCGAACCAAGAATCAACACGGCTCCTGCGACTCCAAATACAGATAACTTCTCATGAAGCACACCCGCAGAAAGAAGTAATGCAAATACCGGATCAATATAGCTCAAAACCGCTATGGATTGAGCCTTCAGATCTTTCATGCTTCCGAAGTATAATGCATAGGCTATCCCAGTATGTACAATGCCTATTATCAACACCATAACAACAGCCATTGTATCTAACGCAATTGCTGACCAGTTCTCGGTCAGGAGCAAATATGGAATAAGAATAATTGCAGATGAAGCGAGCTGTATGATCGTCTTTTCATATACATCTTTTATTTGAACCTTCTTGTTCATAATAACAACCAGGGAATAAAAAACAGCGGCTCCCAGTCCACAGAGAATTCCTGTAATATCCTGTGCGTTGATTCCAGCGTTATCCATCATGCCGGATACAAATACCATTCCAATGATAGATGCAATCGCACAGAACCCCTTCTTTATAGTGATACGTTCTTGGAATGTAATCGGAGAAAGTAAAATCACAATCGTTGGCTGCATATAATAGCACATAGTAGCTGTTGCTACTGAAGTGTAATTATAAGCTTCAAACAGGAGAATCCAGTTCAATCCCAAGATTGCACCCGTAACAGTAAGCATCAGCAGCTTCTTTTTTTCAATTCTATGTGTCTTATGGCCTTTTACAGCAAAAAAGATGAATAAAAAGGCACTTCCAAGTAGGCCACGAAAGAATGCGATCATCCCCGAAGATAATGGAATATATTTTCTAAAAATACCTATCGTGCCAAAAATTAGCATTGACGAAATAAGCATCATATATGATTTCATATTTTTCTTGCTCATTGCAGAACACACCTTTATATATCCTGATTTTTCTATACTCTATATACTACCATATTGCATTCCCTTAGACAAGAAATCGCCACTTAATGTAAAAGCCTGTTTTCTTCATTTACCTGTCCTCATTACGGAAAAGTCCCTCGCCTTGCGGCGAAGGACTATACTTTCAACCCGACCATTTATATACCACATATCGGTCAGTGGTAAACTTTCTTTGTACTTACATTCTAGCAAGTGCAGCACAGTGGGGTCAGGTACTCATTCTTATGAGCGCATGTAATACACACGACATCAATTCTTCGTGATTTTATCCATATGAATTGTTACAGACTCACAGTTACATTCAGTATCTTTTCGCCCTTTATTTCCACACTTCCATCTGCATTTACAGTGAAGATTGTATAATTGGCAGTATTGTCATAATCCTTACCATAACCGTCATCATCATACCATTCATAAACAGCTGTATCTGTAACATATCCCAGCAGCTCCAGAGTACTGAAATCTACTTCATCCACATATTCTCCTCCGGAAGACAGCGGAAGCACATGATTGGGGCGTATAAAGACAGCCACTTCATCAAGAGCAATGGGTACATAATGATGGCCGGCCGGAAGGATTTCCTCTGTACGTTCTGTCAGGCTCTTAAATTTTACCAGTTTCATGGTTTCAGGCAGATAAACATAGCGTCCCTCTGCATTCTGTTTGTAGACAGGTGCCACCATAATACTGTCACCCAGCAGAAGCTGGTCTTCCACCTTCGCCGCAAAAGCATCCTCCGTATAATCAAATGCCAGCGGTCTGAAATACATCTCATCTCTGAGCGCCGCTTTCATATATTCACTGTAAATATAGGGCAGCAAACCATAACGCAATCCGATGATCTTTTTCATGGATTCCATGCTTCCAAAACGATAAACTTCCTGTCTTCTGGTTCCTTTAGCCGAATGATTTCTCATCAGTGGTGTGAAGATTCCGAATTCCAACCAGCGAAGAAGCAGATCCTCTGTAGTATCCGCTGAAAAACCTCCCAGATCCGCGCCTGTATAAAGAATACCCATCATGTTCAAAGAAGGCATCATATGCATATTTAATTCAATATGAGACCACCAGGAAAGATTATCTCCCTGCCAGATACCACCGTAACGATGCATACCCGGATAAGATGAACGGGAATACATCAGAACTCGTTTATCCGGTTCCAACTCCTCAAACGCTTCTCCTGCCGCACGGGTCATATTGTAGCCAAACAGGTTATGTACTTTATCATGGCGGACCATGGTTCCCTTTCCATCTACATTATGATAGAAGCTCTTATAATCTTCCTCATTGTTGGACAAAGTTCCCGTAACCGCCTGGAATTTTTCGAATGTATCCAGATCCATATTTTGCCCCTTGAATTCCTGCACCTCGTCAATAGCCCGGGCAATGCGTTTTTCCGAATAGAATATAGCCGGTTCGTTCATATCATTCCAGAAACCATCGATTCCCTGATCCAGCAGGGACTTATATTTGTGACCGAACCATCTTCTGGCATTTGGATTGAGCATATCCGGGAAATGTACCAGACCGGGCCATACAGCTGCCACGAAATCAGATCCGTCCGCTTCTTTACAAAAATACCCCTTCTCTACACCTTCCTCATAGATATCATAGCCTTCTTCGATTTTGACACCTGCATCGATAATAGGCACAAGATGAATATGCTGTTCTTTCATCTCTTCCACAAAGGATGGGAAATCAGGAAATGCCTCATCATTAATTGTAAAATCCTTGTATCGTTCCATATAATCAATATCCAGATATACACTGTCAAGCGGGATATGGTTATCACGGTGTTTCCGGACTACTTCACGTACTTCATCGGCTGTCAGATAGCTCCAGCGGCTCTGACCGTAGCCAAACGCCCACTTGGGTGCAATGTAGCTGCGTCCGATCAATTGACGAAAGGCTTTTGCGATTTCCTTCAGACTGCCGCCTTCCAGTACATATAGATCAAGGTTCATATCTTCTGCCGTGATTGTGATCGTATTATGCTCCGTATAGCCGATGTCAAAAGTCAGCTTTCCAGGATAGTCAATAAACAGGCCAAAACGTTCCCGGCCATCCATAATGATAAAATTGTGAGAAGCGTATAAAGACGAACGATCCTCTCTGTGATTTGGTTCATCAGAGTTATTGCTGATGTAATACCAGCCTCTTTTGTTAATACCTCGGACATTTTCACCAAGCCCGTATACCACATCTGTGGGAGTCATCTGATAAGTAAAACCATTGTCAATTACTGTAATGTAAGATGGCACACCTTTGCCTGCTGCAGCCTGTCCCACTACCGCCTCTGTGCAGAAAGGTGTTCCGTAAGAATATTTTGTAATCTTGCATTTCTTTGTATTCATTTGAAAATTCTCCTTTTGTTTTCGATAACATAGGCACCAAGAATCGTCCCCAGAATCTCTGAGTCCCATTTCTCATTTCTGATCGCGGAATAATTGAAGTTTCGCATTCCCTTACCCCTCCTGTTTTTCCCTTAAATAATGCCCAATAATAAGGGAATAGTCAATAGTCCAAGAGAATAATCCCTTATTATTCTGGCTCTTTCTTGGGGAATAGTGGATGAAAACTGGATAAAAAATCTGGGGTTTTACGGTAAAACAGAGCATTTCAAGATACTTTTTGTATCTATAGCAGTGGCTATTGTATCATGAATTCAAAATCAATGTTTCTGTCCTGCACCTGGTATTTCTCGCTAAGCCTTGGCCCGCAGCTCTCAGAACCAATACCTCGGTTTTTACAGGCAATAATCACCTCTGTCGTATCAGATTGCTGCAACTCGAATGCGTGCTGTTTTTCATCCGGCTCCTCCATAGTGAAATGCAATGCAGAAAACTCAAATGGCTGCTCACCCTTAAAGCAAATGCATTCCTCCCCTTCCAATGTCACCCATTTTACCCCTATATGGTTTCCACATTCCTGGGGACGAATATATGGCTCATATTCTTCTGTCACAGTGCTCTTCCATATTCCCATTCTGGCATGTTCCTGATAATCAATATAGCACTCCCGTTTTCCCTTTCCAAAATATTCCATCTTCTCCATATCCGGATTCAAAGCGAATCGCATAGCAAATCTTGGAATCTCATTAATTTCTGTTTTCAAATTCAGATCCAAATCTGTTTCTTCTGAGGAAGAACGATTCATCGCCTGCAGCATGCTGTTTTTCTCTGCAATAATCCGTACACAGATTCCCAGGGAATTCACCGTATATTCCACCTTAACCTGAAATACAGGCAGTCTGCTGTTTGCTCCCAGTACACCTTCACGAACCACAGTGGGGTCAGGTATCATAAATTTTGCACAGTTACACAGCATTTTTCTACTCCAATTGGCTGAAAACTAAAAAACTCCATTACTATTACCTCCCTGGTTTTTCTGTTCACATCAACTATTTTCTCTTCATCAATCTCAATAAGAAATCACAATTATAGCATATTGATAACTACCAACTCTGCAAAAGCCAGTAACAGCCCTAATATGCATTTCCATGTCATTTTTTCATGAAATAGTACCGCTGCCATGATTGTTGACAGGGTCAGTCGGTAATTGTCAAGATAGTTGTCAGTAAAATCTTGATTTTTATTTGTCACATTTCATCAGGGCTGCTGAATTCTACGCTGGGTTACAATCATCTGTCAATGACAAGGCAAGTTGCTGCGCAATCATTGACAGATGATTGCAACCCAGCGTTTCGTGTAGCCAAGCCCGATGAAAAAGGGATTATGAAGCCACAGCTTCCTTTTCCTTACTTATATTGGTGATTTCGACCTTTGTCTCCGGATTTA
>JALERH010000164.1 GCA_022764275.1 Blautia sp.
TTTGTGCAGCAACGATCATCTTTGCCGGTGTCGCTGCTGTATGGGCAGATGAGATCGATGCATCCACGAAAGCGACACTGATCTCCACATCCGAGGGACTGACTGAGACGATTGTTGGGCTTTCTGATGAAGACATTGCCAACTATTCTCAATCCGCTGATGATTTTACAGTGCAGGCAATGACCGCATGGACTTCCAACAGAGAAGAACTCGGTGCAATGAAAGAAGATCAGAGCAATGCGGGAGAAACGGAAGTTACATTAGATGATGATACTTATACCGTAACGGTACCGGTATCCTTTGAAAAGGCAGATGCGAATTTCGTATATTACTTTGATGCCGCAACAGGAGCACCTACTTCCATTACTGTGGATATTCAGTATTCCATGGCAGATACTCTGAAAAGAGCCGGTATGAATACTGTGATGGGTATTGGAATCGTGTTCATTATGCTTGTTTTCCTGAGCTTCGTAATCTATCTGTTCAAGTTCATTCCGAACCCGGAAAATAAGAAAAAAGCAGCACCAGCTCCGGCTCCGGCTCCTGTACCTGTTGCAGCTCCGGTAGAAGAAGTGGCTGATGACACAGAGCTTATTGCCGTAATCGCAGCAGCGATCGCAGCATCAGAAGGAACCAGCACAGACGGATTTGTTGTCCGTTCCATTCGTAAAATTAATCGCAAGAAAAGGTAAATCATAGGAGGATTTTAAAATGAAAAGTTATACAATTACCGTTAATGGAACTGCATATGAAGTAACTGTAGAAGAGACAGGCAGCGTTTCCGCTCCGTCAGCAGCTCCGGCTGCAGCACCAAAGGCAGCTCCGAAGGCTGCACCAAAAGCGGCTCCAAAAGCTGCAGCAGGCGCAGGTGCAGTGAAAGTAAGTGCTTCCGTACCAGGAAAAGTATTAAAGGTTGTTGCTTCCGTAGGTCAGGCAGTAAAAGCCGGTGACAATATCGTAATTCTGGAATCCATGAAGATGGAGATTCCGGTAGTAGCTCCTCAGGACGGAACCGTTGCAAGCATTGACGTTGCAGAGGGTACCGCTGTAGAAAATGGAGATACTCTGGCAACTATGAACTAAGTCGGGAGGTAATCAAATGTCTTATGTAACAGAAACATTGTCCAACCTGATTCACCAGACCGCATTTTTCAACCTGACATGGGGCAATTATCTGATGATTCTGGTTGCATGTGTATTCTTATATCTTGCAATCGCAAAGGGATTTGAACCGCTCCTTTTGGTTCCGATCGCATTCGGTATGCTTCTGGTTAATATTTATCCGGATATCATGGCAGCTCCGGAAGAAATGTCCAATGGTGTAGGCGGACTTCTTCATTATTTCTATATCCTGGATGAGTGGAGTATCCTGCCGTCCCTGATCTTTATGGGCGTTGGAGCCATGACAGACTTCGGTCCGCTGATTTCCAATCCCAAGAGCTTCCTGATGGGTGCGGCTGCACAGCTCGGTATCTATGTTGCATATTTCCTTGCAATCTTCCTTGGATTCAACGGAAAAGCAGCAGCAGCTATCTCTATCATCGGAGGAGCTGACGGTCCGACCTCTATCTTCCTTGCAGGTAAGCTTGGACAGACATCTCTGATGGGACCGATTGCGGTGGCTGCGTATTCCTATATGTCTCTGGTGCCGATTATCCAGCCTCCGATCATGAAGGCTTTCACCACAGAGAAAGAGCGTAAGATCAAGATGGAACAGCTTCGCCCTGTTTCTAAATTAGAGAAGATTCTGTTCCCGATCGTTATCACCATCGTGGTATGTATGATTCTGCCTACGACAGCTCCGCTTGTAGGTATGTTAATGCTTGGTAACCTTTTCAGAGAGTCCGGCGTTGTAAAACAGCTTACAGAGACAGCTTCCAACGCGCTGATGTACATCGTTGTTATCCTTCTGGGTACCTCTGTTGGTGCATCTACAAGTGCAGAGGCATTCTTAAATGTTGCAACTCTGAAGATCGTTGTATTAGGTCTGGTAGCATTCGCCTTTGGTACCTTTGGCGGTGTCATGCTTGGTAAACTGATGTGTAAACTTTCGGGCGGCAAGATCAATCCGCTGATCGGTTCTGCCGGTGTATCCGCTGTGCCGATGGCAGCCCGTGTTTCCCAGAAGGTCGGCGCTGAGGCCGATCCGACAAACTTCCTTCTGATGCACGCCATGGGACCGAACGTTGCCGGTGTTATCGGTACCGCTGTAGCAGCAGGAACATTTATGGCAATTTATGGAATTTAAAAAGGAGAACAATTATGGCAGAAATTGAAAAAAAACCTGTTAAAATTGTGGAGACCATTCTGCGTGATGCTCATCAGTCCCTGATCGCAACCCGTATGAGCACAGAGCAGATGCTTCCAATCGTAGATAAACTGGATAAGGTTGGCTACCATGCAGTTGAGTGCTGGGGCGGTGCGACCTTCGATGCTTCCCTTCGTTTCCTGAAGGAAGACCCATGGGAAAGACTTCGTAAATTACGTGACGGCTTCAAAAATACTAAATTACAGATGCTTTTCCGTGGACAGAATATCCTGGGATATCGTCCGTATGCAGATGATGTGGTAGAGTATTTCGTACAGAAATCTGTTGCAAACGGCATCGACATTATCCGTATCTTTGACTGTCTGAACGATCTTCGTAACCTGCAGACAGCCGTAACAGCTGCAAACAAAGAAGGTGCTCATGCACAGGTAGCACTTTCCTATACACTTGGTGATGCTTATACACTGGAATACTGGACTACCATTGCAAAGCAGATTGAAGAGATGGGTGCGGATTCTATCTGTATCAAGGATATGGCTGGTCTTCTTGTTCCGTATAAAGCAACAGAGCTCGTTACTGCTCTGAAGGAAGCTGTTAAGATACCGATCGATCTTCATACCCATTACACCTCCGGTGTTGCTTCCATGACTTACTTAAAGGCTGTAGAGGCTGGTGTGGATATCATTGATACCGCTATGTCTCCATTTGCTCTTGGTACTTCCCAGCCTGCAACAGAGGTTATGGTTGAGACCTTCAAGGGTACACCGTATGATACAGGATTTGACCAGAATCTTCTGGCTGAGATTGCAGACTACTTCCGTCCGATGCGTGACGAAGCTCTGGAAAGCGGTCTTCTCAATCCGAAGAACATGGGCGTTAACATCAAGACCCTTCTGTATCAGGTTCCGGGTGGTATGTTATCCAACCTTACTTCTCAGTTAAAAGAGCAGCATGCAGAAGATAAATTCTATGATGTTCTGGAGGAAGTTCCGCGTGTTCGTAAAGACCTTGGTGAGCCGCCGCTTGTTACTCCGTCCTCTCAGATCGTAGGTACACAGGCTGTATTTAATGTCCTGATGGGCGAGAGATACAAGATGGTTACAAAGGAGACAAAGGATATCTTAAGCGGAAAATATGGCGCAACCGTGAAGCCATTCAATCCTGAGGTTCAGAAGAAATGTATCGGAGATACCCAGCCGATCACCTGCCGTCCGGCCGATCTTCTGGACAATGAGCTGGATAAGCTGGAGAGCGAGATGGCGCAGTATAAAGAGCAGGATGAGGATGTATTATCCTACGCTCTGTTCCCGCAGGTTGCTACCGATTTCTTTAAATATCGTCAGGCGCAGGAGACGAAAGTTGACGAGACAGCCGCTGATACAAAGAACGGAGCATATCCGGTATAAGATTTGGTACAGGGAGCTTGCACTGGCAGGCTCCCTGTTTGTAATAAATGAAGGCAGGTACTTTTTATGAGCAAAGTAGTGATCATCGGCGGCGGAGCGGCAGGAATGATGGCGGGAGTTCATGCAGGACGTGCCGGCCATGAGGTTCATGTGCTGGAAAAAAATGAAAAGCTGGGAAAGAAACTGTATATTACAGGAAAAGGCCGCTGTAATGTTACAAATAGCTGTGAAACAGAGGAACTGTTTCCAGCTGTGATGAGCAATCCCAAATTTTTATACAGTGCTTTTTACTCATATGGGACGCAGGATGTGATGTCCTTTTTTGAAGATCTGGGTGTACCTCTTAAAGTAGAACGCGGCAATCGGGTTTTCCCTCAGTCCGACCACTCCTCTGACATTATAAAGGCTCTGGAAAACGGGCTGAAAAAAAGCGGCGTGCAGATTCACCTTCACACGGAAGTTAAGGAACTGGTCACCAGAGAAGGGACTGTTACAGGTGTCCGCACTTCAGACGGGAGGATTCTGGATGCGGATGCAGTGATCGTAGCTACCGGAGGATTTTCCTATCAGACTACAGGTTCTACAGGAGATGGCTACCGTTTTGCCAGGGAAGCTGGTCATACGGTGACGGAGATCTCACCCTCCCTTGTACCTTTAACGGCTAAAGAATCCTATATCCCCAGACTCCAGGGGCTTTCTCTGAAGAATACAGGCCTTACCGTCAAATCCGGTAAAAAGATTCTGTATCAGGATTTTGGTGAAATGATGTTTACACATTTTGGTGTGACGGGGCCCATGATTCTTTCTGCCAGTGCACATATCGGAAACCAGTTGAAAAAAGGAGAACTCCAGGCCTTTCTGGATCTGAAGCCCGCTCTTTCTCCGGAGCAGCTGGATGCCCGCGTGCTTCGGGAATTTGAGGCGGCTCAGAATAAACAGTTTAAAAATGTGATCAGTGTCCTGTTTCCGTCTTCTCTGACCCCGGTCATGCTGGAACTTGGAGGTATTCCTGCGGAAAAGAAGATTCATGATATTTCCAGGGAAGAACGTCTCCATTTTGAAGAATTGATAAAGGCTTTTCCGTTTACAATAACAGGGATGGGAGAGTTTAAAGAAGCCATTATTACCAGAGGCGGTGTCAGTGTGAAGGAAGTTGATCCCGGCACTATGGAATCCAGAAAGATGAAACATCTGTATTTCATCGGAGAAGTACTGGATCTCGATGCTGTGACAGGCGGCTATAATCTGCAGATTGCCTGGTCTACCGCATATCTGGCCGCACAGGCCATTCAATAGGAGTTGCAATAAGGAGGAAAGAAAAATGGGCTGTAATATTGCCATTGACGGACCTGCAGGAGCAGGCAAGAGCACGATTGCCAGAAGAGTGGCGAAGGAGCTTTCTTTTATTTACGTGGATACCGGTGCCATGTACCGCGCTGTGGCACTTTATCTACTGAAAAAAAATGTAAACGGCGAAGATGCGGCAGAAATTTCAGAAAACTGTACAGGTGCCCGTGTTTCTATTGAATACAGAGATGGAGAGCAGATCGTAATGCTGAACGGAGAAAATGTAAATCCCAGTCTCCGTACAGAAGAAGTGGGAAATATGGCTTCCAGAAGCTCTGCAAATCCAAAAGTGCGGGAACATCTTTTACTGCTCCAGAGAAATCTTGCTTCCGAAAATGATGTGGTGATGGACGGACGTGACATCGGAACTACCATTCTTCCGGATGCAGAAGTGAAGATTTATCTCACAGCCAGTGCCAAAACCAGAGCCAAGAGGCGTTACCTGGAACTTACGGAAAAAGGAATCGCCTGCGATCTGGATGAGATTGAACAGGATATTATCCAGCGGGATGAGCGGGATATGAATCGGGAGATCTCTCCTTTACGTCAGGCGGAAGATGCCGTACTGGTAGATTCCTCTGAAATGACCATTGATGAGGTTGTGGAGGAGATTCTGCGAATATACCGGGAAAAGGTGGAAGCATAAATGAAGGTAAAAGTAGCCGGGACAGCCGGTTTCTGCTTTGGTGTGCAGCGGGCTGTGGACAAGGTTTACGAACTGATTGAAAAAAGTGAAGATAAGCCGATTTTTACCCTTGGGCCGATCATTCACAATGAAGAGGTTGTAAAAGACCTGGAGAAAAAGGGTGTCCGTGCAATCGAAGTGCAGGAACTGGATACATTGCCAAAGGACAGCATCGTTGTCATCCGTTCCCATGGAGTAGGCAAAGAGGTATATGATCTGCTGAAAGAAAATAATCTTTCCTACGTGGATGTTACCTGTCCATTTGTGCTGAAGATTCACAGGATCGTGGAGCGCGAGAGTAAAAAGGGCGCCCATATCGTTATCATCGGTGACAGGGATCATCCGGAAGTAATGGGTATATGCGGATGGTGCCAGGGACCTTACACGGTGATAAAAACCGCGGAAGAAGCCCATAAATTCACGCCTCCTGCCGGAAAAGAAATCTGCATTGTATCGCAGACGACATTTAATTACAACAAATTTAAAGATTTAGTTGAAATTCTCGGCAAAAAGAGGTATGATAATAATGTTTTAAATATTCTTAATATTTTAAACACTATTTGTAATGCTACCGAAGAACGGCAGAAAGAAGCAAAAAGCATAGCCGGAGAGGTAGACACTATGCTTGTCATAGGCGGCAGGCACAGTTCCAATACTCAAAAGCTGTTTGAAATATGTAAAAAGGAATGTGAAAATACTTACTATATACAAACACCTGTAGACTTGGATTCTGAAATGTTCCAATGCAGTAGTTATGTAGGTATTACAGCAGGGGCTTCCACCCCA
>JALERH010000118.1 GCA_022764275.1 Blautia sp.
CTGCCTTTACTCTACGGAAATGATATAGTAATAAATCGGCTGACCGCCCTGATTTACCTCGATTTCACAGTCCGGATACGCCTCGGTGAGTTCTTCTCCCAGAGCCTCTGCATCCTCCTCAGAAACATCTTCTCCATAGTAGATGCTGATCACTTCCGAGTCATCATCTACCATAGCTGCTACCGTGGCTTTGGCAATGTTTTCTTTCCCTTTTCCAACAGCAAGGATACCCTTGTCTCCGATTCCCATGATGTCGCCTTCATGGATTTCCTTTTCATCCAGTCTGGTATCGCGAACCGCGTAAGTAATCTGTCCTGTCTTTACAAGAGAAACCGCCTCCATCATCTCCTGCAGATTTTCCTCACCGTTTTTGTCCGGCTGGAAATTGATCAGAGCGGTAACGCCCTGCGGGATGGTTTTGGTGGGAACGACCACGATTTCCTTGTCCTCTGTCAGGTCTCTGGCCTGATTTGCTGCCAGTACAATGTTCTTATTATTGGGGAAGATATAAATCGTCTTTGCATTTACTTTTGCAATGGCGTTCAACATATCCTCTGTGCTGGGATTCATGGTCTGTCCGCCTTCAATGATATAGTCAGCGCCCAGTTCTCTGAAAATTGTGGAAAGTCCGTCTCCAACGGATACGGTAATAAATCCGGTCTCCTTCGGCGGTTCATTTTGAATGGCTTCCTCTTCCTGACGTGCCTGTTCCTTTGCAAGCTTCTCCGCGTCCTTGATCAGCTTCTCCTGATGCTCCTCACGCATATTGTCAATCTTCATGCGGGAAAGGGCACCGTAGTTCAGTGCATATTCAAATGCCTGTCCCGGATGATTGGTGTGTACATGAACCTTTACAATTTCATCATCCGCTACAAGAACAATGGAATCACCAATGGAATTTAAAAACTTCTTAAAGTTATGTTCTTCTTCATGTGAAAGTGGTTTGTTCAGAAGAATGATGAACTCTGTGCAGTAACCGAATTTGATATCCGCTTCTGCCTGCGGAGTGATCTTTGTCACAGCGGGACCGGTGGTCGCCCTGGCAAATTCTGTATAGTCAATTTCTTTTCCAAGGTATCCGTCAAAAGCACCACGGAACACTTCCAGAAGGCCCTGACCGCCGGAATCCACGACTCCCGCTTCTTTTAATACCGGAAGCATCTCCGGAGTTTTTGCAAGGGTTTTCTCTGCATGCTCAAAAATGGCACGGAAGAAAAGCTCCAGATTATCAGACTCCTCTGCGATTTCCGCAGCCTTCACTGCAGCCTCACGGGCAACGGTAAGAATCGTGCCTTCCTTTGGCTTCATAACAGCCTTATAGGCAGTCTCAACCCCTTTTTCCATTGCAGCTGCGATGGCCACAGCATCCAGTTCACTGTACTTTTTGACACCTTTTGTAAATCCGCGCAAAAGCTGGGAAAGGATTACACCTGAATTGCCTCTGGCACCTCTTAAAGAACCGGATGAAATAGCCTTTGCAAGTGTTTCCATATCCGGATCGGTGAGGGCGCCTACTTCTGAAGCAGCAGACATGATCGTCAGTGTCATATTGGTGCCCGTATCCCCGTCTGGTACGGGAAACACGTTCAGTTCATTAATCCATTCTTTCTTCGCTTCCAGGTTCTTGGCACCAGCCAGAAACATTCTGGAAAGTATCTTGGCATCTATGGTTTGTTTGTTCACCACAAGTTCCTCCTCTAATCCTAATCTATCGCGCGCACGCCTTCTACATAAACGTTGATCTTCTCAATCTCCAGTCCAGTGAAAGCTTCGACTTTATATTTAACATTGCTGACAAGATTTTCTGCAATAGTACTGATGTTTACGCCATATGCCACGATGACATGGAAATCCAGGCGAATCTTGTTATTCTCCGTAATCCTGACATTAATGCCATGGCGCAGAGAATCTCTGCGGAGTAATTTTACAAGGCCGTCTTTCATGCTGACAGCAGCCATTCCGATAATACCAAAACATTCCACAGCAACACTTCCCGCATAGGTTGCAATTACGTCTGTGTCGATGACAATCTGACCCAATCCGGAATCTATACGTCCATTCATATGGTTACCTCCATTATTTTCAATAGTATGTATCTGTATTATAACCTGTTTTGCTGGAAAAAGAAATATTATTTTTAGATTTTTCCTTTTTTTGCTTGCAAAACCTTTTTTCATCTGTTAGAATATGACTGTTGAAAAAAAGCGTCAAGGAGGTGCTATCATGGCTAAATGCGCAATTTGTGAAAAAGGTGCTCATTTCGGAAACAATGTGAGTCATTCCCATAGAAGATCCAATAAGATGTGGAAATCAAACGTGAAATCCGTTAAAGTGAAAACTGAAAGCGGAGCAAAAAAAATGTACGTATGTACTTCCTGCTTAAGATCCGGAAAAGTTGAAAGAGCCTAATAAACACCTTGCCCTCGCAGTGATGCGGGGGTGTTTTTTTACATCCCCGGCACACGCGAAAGAAAGCAGGTGCGGAGATTCTTTCTCCATACCTGCTTTCTATCTGCAAAACAAATGGTATCCGCACATGAGACAGAGGCCGGCAACAATGAGCACTGCCACGGTTTCTGTGATCAGAAGGCAGATCACCATTCCTATTCCTATAAAAAACAATACAAGTCCCAGAAGTCTTCCCACGTTTCCACGTTCCCGTCTCTTTGGCTTACTTTATTTTATGCAGAGAGCAGGTATCTGAACACTACTGTTTTTTTATTCCTCAGTTGTTTTGTCTTCTTCTTTGTCCTTCTTCGGAGTGCTTCCTTTAAAAATATCTTCGTCAGAGGAACTGCTTCCCGGTGCAAAACGGTTCACAAGATCCGGAACCATATCCAGTACCTTGGTAAGTCCGTCCTGATTCTTAATGTTCACGAGTTTTGTGCTTCCATTCTGGATGACAAGAACTGCACATGGCGTCATTTTTCCGGCAAGACCGCCGCCGCCATTATTTTTTTTGTCGCCTGAAAATGCTCCGGCGCCCACGCCAAAGGAAACATCAACCAATGGCAGGATAATGGTTTCTCCCACATGGATGGCATCTCCTACCACAGTTTTGGCAGAGACAAAACTGTCCATTCCCTTAAACAGGGAGTTCACGGTTTCTTTGAAGTTGTTTTCGTTTTCCATAAATTAGTCCTCCTTATGTTTCCATCGGTTGATCACATATTTAATATTTTTATGCAGGTAAATCTCAATCGCTGCTTTTAAAAAGACAATTCCATACATACGTCCATTCAGCTCTACATGTCCGGTCAGACAGTTCTCTCCGTTGAAAAGAGGTGTCACCTCAATCCGGTTTTTATGGAAGGGAAATGTCATTCCCAAAATACCAAGTACCGTACCGGTAATGGACGGATCCTCACTGCCAAACGTCACATTCCCCTGTATTTTTGTAGGAAGAATATGTCTTATAAGACCTTTTGCCTCATTCCATACAAACGAAATGGCTTCTTTTGTCCTGGGGTGGGAAAGAAATTCTTTCCACCAGTCTATTTTACCATAGATGTTCTGTATTGTTAACTTTATTTTTTGCAATTTGTGAAGCAGCATACCAGGCAAAGCAATGATTTTCCTCAGTATATTCAATGGAATATCTATAATCTTTTTTATTTTAACCCGAATTTTCTGAAATAATCCACTGTTGGGATCTTTGTCCGAAGGTTCGCTGGCGGATGTTGTGTCTGACTTTTTTGTTGTTATTTCTTCGACTGGTGCCGGATCCGGCTTTATATCGGGAATTTTAAGAGGTTCTTCTTTTTGCACCACCGTTTTCTCTTCGGAATTATTTCTTCTGTTTTGGGAGGCCTTTTTCGGAGAAGCCTTTTTTTTCGTCAATCCGAGAAGTTTATCGAGCGAAATTCCAAAAATCCGAATTTCCTTTTTCAACTGCCCCTCTGTGTATATCACCCTCACGGATATCAGTCGAAACAGCCAGCTCACGCCGCCGGATACCTGCGCCTGGTTCCAGTTATCCACATCCTTGACAGCGGATGCCTGATAGCGGACCGGACAAAATAAAACAAGCAGAACGGCAAGCAGCACGAGCCCGAGTGCAATTCCCAGAACAATCAATATAAACTTTAGGATTAACCACAGAATATGTAACATGTACTCACCTGTTCTTAAAATATTCTTTTACCTGAAATGCACCTGTTTCCCTGTAAATCTCCATGATAATATCTGCCACCATGTCAATGGCATCATCTTTTCCTCTTGTCATGCCGATGATTTCCGGACAAAGTCCATAACAGCTCTTCTGGAGCAGCATAGCGGCCGGAATGATTTCCAGCAGGTTATTTGGATTATCGGAAAGCGTAATCAGGTATATCCCAAACGTTAGCTTTCCTTCTTCGATTTTGTTTTTGGTTTTATCGGGATTTTTAATTCCTTCCCCAATATAAAAATCCTTATGCCACTTCACCATCTTACTGCACACCCCTTTATCATGGATGATTCCCGTTTCAGCCGTAATCTAAACAGGGCTGCGTAAAAAACACAGCCCCATTTTCTTTGTTGCACCGCATCAATAAAATTTCTGCTGTTTTGCCCACAGCCCAGCGCTCCGCATTTCCAGATACTCCTGATATGCTTTCTCCACAATCTGTTTTTCATTGGAAAAACGAAGCAGGTGATAAATCTCGTGGAATTTGTAATATCCGGAATCCACGAAATATTCCTCGCGCTGAGGTCTGCTATGATAATTATCTGCCGTCATCAGATACCAATGTACTTCTTTATTGACCATGTCCTCCGGAACCGTAAAATTGTACTGGCTTTTTCCAATATATTTCACGATGGAGGCTCTCACGCCTGCTTCCTCCCTCACTTCCCGCAAAGCAGTCTGTTCGTGTGACTCTCCCTGCTCTACGGTTCCCTTCGGCAACACCCAACCCTCATAACGGTTTTTGTAAGACTTATATAATGCCAGAATCTTACCACGATGAATTACCACACCGCCACAGCTCGTTGCTTCTATCATAATGCAATCCCTCCTGTAATGCGTGTGTTATTTAAAACTGTATATAGTATACCTCTTTTTCTGAAAACTGGCAACAGGAATCACTCATCCAAAATAATAAGTGTCAAAAATCTGTGCCGCGATCGGAACTGCCGCTTCGCTTCCGGAACCGCCATTTTCCACAATAATAGATACCACGATGTCCGGATCGTCAATATTGGAGTACCCGATAAACCAGGAGTGGCTGGAACCATTTTCGTCAAACTCTGCAGAGCCGGTCTTTCCTGCCGCTGTATATCCTCTTCCATTTAAGGCAGATGCTGTACCATAATTGACAACCTGCTGCATCAGCTTCTGGAGAAGATTGGCTTCGTTTCCTGTCATAAGGCGTTTATAGGATGTGGGCTCTGTTTTTTTGACGGAGTCTCCGCTGCTGTTCACCACCTCATCAATCAGATAAGGCTTCATTAAAATACCATCATTTGCTATCGCACAGGTGATAAGCGCCATATGCATAGGGGAAACCAGAGTATTTCCCTGTCCGATTGCTGTCTGCATGACAAGAGGCGTAGGTGACTTCTTATCAAGGGAAAAAATACTGGTTTTATAGGAATCCAGGGGAAGCTTTTTATTAAAAAGCAGTTCTTCTGCCGTTTCCCTGAGGGATGCCCCACCCAGATCGACTCCGATATCGGCGAATGC
>JALERH010000166.1 GCA_022764275.1 Blautia sp.
TGATTTATTTTTACTCATGTATTTTGTCCTCCTTTGGATTAAATTTTGTCAATGAAATTACCATTTCATATTACGGTAATATAAGCTCACAGAATAGGCTTGTAACGCGCTCAGAGCCTCATATACGGCTTTTTATGATTAACATGGAGATTTCCTCATCTGATAATTTTGAGCACTAAAATAAGCCCACGAATGGTTTATATCTTAGATAGATATTCCACTCATGGACTTATGTTAATGTCCAAGTATTAAATAAATACAAGTCTTTTCCTTATGATTTTTTACTCCAAAAACGTACCCCAATTTTGCTTGTTACCGTACCCCAATCGTACCCCAATTTGACGATAAAAGCCGCTTTTCTGCGATACTTTACGATACTTTCACCTTTTGGGGCACTCTGCACAAAGCCCCTATTTTACCGGAAAATCCGGGGTTCCCATGAGGTCGTAAGGGGTGCTCTGATATACGTAATAATTCAGCCAGTTGGTATACAAATTGTTTGCGTGGGCACGCCACATAAGGAGCGGTTTGTTTTCCGGGTCGTCATCGCGATAGTAATTCTTCGGGATGTCGATGGGGAGTCCTTTTCCCATATCCCGTTTATACTCTCCGTCCAGGGTCACGCGGTCGTATTCCGGATGGCCCATGACAAAAATCTTGCGGCCGCCATCCGCCATTGCCAGGAAAAGGCCTGCCTCGTCGGATTCTGCCAGGACTGTCAGTTCCCTGCAGGCATGGATATCCTCGATGGGAACCTCGGTATGTCTGGAGTGCGGTGCCAGAAAAACATCGTCAAATCCGCGCACCAGCGGGATCTTACGATTTAACACCCTGTGCCAGAAAAGCCCGAACATCTTGTGGTCCAGCGGGCGCTTCTGCAGTCCATAATGATGATAAAGTCCAGCCTGTGCAGCCCAGCACAGATAAATGGTTGAGGTAACATGCGTATCGGTCCAGTCCATGATCTCCACGATTTCATCCCAGTAGTCCACCTCTTCAAATTCCATCTGCTCCACCGGGGCTCCGGTGATGATCATTCCGTCGAATTTCTGATTTTTCAGTTCGGAAAAGGTCTGGTAAAATTTATTCAGATGACTGATAGAGGTATTTTTTGACTGGTGAGATTCCACTGTCATAAAGCTCACATCCACCTGCAGCGGCGTGTTGGAAAGGGAACGCAGAAGCTGAAGCTCTGTCTCCTCTTTCAGCGGCATCAGGTTCAGGATCAGGATCTGAATGGGACGAATGTCCTGGTGAATCGCACGATTCTCATCCATCACAAATATGTTTTCCTTTTCCAGTATCTCTTTTACGGGCAGATCGCCCTGTATCTTAATCGGCATTTTTCAGTCCTCCTTTTTCGTATTCAAGCTTCAGGAAATCCTCCTCCGACAAGATAGGAATTTCCAGCTCCCTGGCTTTTTTATTTTTGGCTGAGGAAGATGTAGTATCGTTATTGATGAGATAATTCGTCTTCTTTGTCACAGAGCCGGTCACCTTGCCGCCCCGTGCCTCGATATAACTCTTTACCTCAGAACGATTGGCAAAATGCTCCACACTTCCCGTAATCACGAAAGTCAGTCCGGCAAAAACCTGTTCCCCGCTGCTTTCCTCCCTGTGCAGCCGCAGATGGCTCATAAGGTGATCCAGCTTTCGATTATTTTCTTCAATTCGGAAATAATCCACCAGGCTTTTTGCGATAACAGGGCCGATTCCTTCGATGGAGCTCACTTCCTCCTCGTTTGCCTGACGGATTTTCTCCAGATCATCGTCAAAATATCTGCAGATGACTTTTGCATTGGAAAGCCCGATATTTGCGATTCCCAGGCTGTAGATCACCCGCGCAAGGGTGGTATCCTTTGCCTTTTCCAGACTTGTCATCAGGTTTTCAAAGGATTTCTCCCCAAAGCCTTCCATGGTCACAATTTCATCCCGATGCTTTGCAATCTCAAAAATATCGCCGAAATCATGGATAAAGCCTTTTCCGATAAATTTCTCCAGAGTTGCCTCAGAAAGTCCATCGATATTCATGGCATCCCGGCTGGTAAAAAGGGTAAACGCCTTGATTTTTTTTGCCGCGCAGCCCGGATTCATGCAATAGAGGGATTCCACCTCATTTTCACACCGGATACGGGCTTCCTGCCCGCATACCGGGCATTTGTCCGGAATGGTCAGGTTTCCGCTTTTCGTCAGGTTTTCCGCAATCTGCGGGATGATCATGTTTGCCTTGTATACTTTGATCGTGTCTCCGATGCCAAGCTTCAGTTCCTTTAAAATACTGACATTGTGTACGCTTGCCCGGCTCACCGTGGTTCCTTCCAGTTCCACAGGTTCAAAAATGGCAACCGGATTGATCAGACCTGTCCGGGAAGGGCTCCACTCAATTTCCAACAGATGGGTTTCCCGCATCTCATCCGCCCATTTGAAAGCAAATGCGTTTCGCGGAAATTTCGCGGTAGTACCCAGAGATTCTCCGTAGGCAATGTCATCGTAAAGCGCCACAAGACCATCCGATGGAAAATCATTGGCGGCGACTGCCGTGGAAAAGTACTCCATGGCGTCATCCAGTGTCTCTCCTGTCACCACACGGTATTCCACCACATCAAATCCCTGCTTTTTCAGCCAGACAAACTGCTCCTCCCGGGAATTATGGAAGTCCACTGTCTGAGCGGAATCTGCCGGTGACACAATCTGCACAGTTCCCCCCGCATCCGGCATGGGCTGCGTACTTACCAGGGAAAAAGCATAAAAACGTACATTTCTCTTTGCAGTAATCTCATTGTTCAGCTGCCGCACGGAACCGCTGCAGAGATTCCGCGGGTTTTTATATTTCGCATCCACATCCTCGATGGATTCGTTGATGCGTTCAAAATCAGAATAGGTAATGATGGCCTCTCCACGAAGAACCAGTCTGCCTTTATAAGGAATCCTCAGTGGAATATTTTTGAACACTCTGGCATTGTTTGTGATAACCTCCCCTATCACACCATTTCCACGTGTGACAGCCTTTGCCAGTTCTCCCTTTTCATAAGTCAGTACAATGGTCAGCCCATCCAGTTTCCAGGAAAGCAGGGTCTTATGCGATCCTATAAACTCTCTCAGTACTTCCCTGTCCTTTGTCTTATCCAGCGAAAGCATGGGACTTTCGTGGGCTTCCTTTGGAAGCTGCTCCAGGGATTCATACCCCACTCTTATAGTGGGACTGTTTGCGAGAACGGTGCCTGTCTCCTGCTCCAGCGCCGCCAGTTCGTCGTAAAGGCGGTCGTACTCCAGATTGCTCATGATTTCCCGGTCTTCCTGATAATACGCCTTTGCCGCTTTGTCCAGCTTTTCTGTCAGCTCTTTCATTCGCTGTAAGGTGTTGTCCATGGTGTCCTCCTGATTCTATCACTGTTTCACTGGAAGAGGCCGCAATCGCCTGCTCCAGTTCTTTCCATTCCTGCTTTGTGATCTCCCGGTATTCCCCTTCCCCAAGCCCGCTCAGGGTAAGATTCATAATGCGGACTCTTTTCAGGGAAAGAACATGATACCCAAAATACTCACACATCCGGCGGATCTGCCGGTTCAGTCCCTGGGTGAGAATGATCCGGAAACTTTTTTTACCCGTTTTTTCCACGAAACAAGGGCGGGTAACGGTATCCAGGATCGGCACTCCGGCCGCCATCCTGCGCAAAAAGCCCTGGTCTATCGGCTTATCCACGGTAACCAGATACTCTTTTTCATGGTAATTTCCCGCACGCATGATCTTATTGACCAGTTCTCCCTGATTGGTGAGAAGCAGAAGTCCCTCTGATTCTTTGTCCAGACGCCCTATGGGATAAATCCGGATGGGATAATCCAGGTATTCGGTAACGGTCGTCTCCTCGCGCTGCTTTCTGGTACTGCAGACGATTCCCTTTGGCTTGTGGAATAAAAGCAGGACCTTTTTTTCCTCCTTTTTGACAGGTCTGCCATCCACACAGACGCAGGAATCAGCTGTTATTCTTTCTCCAGTGGACGCCTTTCGTCCATCTACGGTAATACGTCCTTCCATAAGCAGACGGTCTGCTTCCCGGCGGGAACAGACACCCGCTTCACTCAGATATTTATTAATACGGATCAGTCCGTCCTTTTCTCCATTTCGGCTTTCTGCCGGATTTCTCTCTTTATTCCGATTCTCTGCCGGATTTCTTTTTTTGTCCATTGTTCCATTATATAGTTTTTTCCATATCTTATCAAGGGCATCTTTTGCGTTCGACAGCTTGTAATTTTTTATCGAATATTGTATGATGGTAGAGATGTTATATCAGAAAAAGTTCGAAAATAAAGGAGGAATTATATGCCAGGCCGGAAACAACGGACAAATAAGATTCTGGTACTGATTGCTGTCTTATTGTGTCTGGGATGCGGAATCATGGTTACCCAGTCTTCCGCCAATCCTTCTCCCATTGACAGCAAACAGATACCGGATATGTTCGTAGCAAAGAATGTGGACGATTCCACAATTCAGTCGGAAGGTATCGTGGCAGAAAATACAGAGGCAGACGACCAGCAGGTACCGGCAGATGAGCCGGAACCGACTGAGACACCCACACCTGCGCCAACTCCTACTCCTGTGCCCGAAGTCACACAGGCGGAAGCTTCCCCCGAAGCGGCCCAGGGAGTCTGGACCTCAAGCGGCAGCAACTGGTGCTTTCTGGTAAATGGAACACCTTATACCGGATGGCTGACAGACACAGACGGAAAACGCTATTATCTGAATTCTGAAGGGCTCATGCATACCGGTTGGCTTGAGAAGGACGGAAAGCGTTATTTTCTGAATGCGGATGGCATTCTTCAGACAGGTGATGTGACGATTGACGGACAGATTTATCATTTCGGCGCAGACGGGGCACAGGAGGGTGACCCCATTCCCGCCCAGGATGAAAACGCTTCTGATACCGTATATTCTTACATAGGCTCCGGTGTCACGCAGACGGAAACATCTGCCGAGGCGGCGCCCGCTGAAACCACTGCCACGGAAGCTCCTGCTGAGGCGACTCCTGACACGGAAGCTTCTGCTGAGGCGGCGCCTGACGCAGACCAGCAGGTACAGAAGCCACGCAAAAAAGTTGCTCTGACCTTCGACGATGGTCCCAGCGATTTTACAGACAGGCTTCTGGATTGTCTGGAAGCCAACAATGCCAAAGCCACTTTTTTCCTGGTGGGAAAGGAAATCCTGAATTTCCCGGATCCATTATCCAGAATGGAAGCACTTGGCTGTGAGATCGGAAATCATTCCTATGACCACACGGATCTTACCACACTTTCTGCGGAAGATATTGCAGGCCAGCTTGCACAGACGGATCAGGAGATCACCAATCTGGTGGGACATGCCGCCACGGTTATCCGACCGCCATACGGGGCAATCAATGATACCGTCACTTCCACGGTTGACAGGCCGATGATCTTGTGGTCCATCGATACCCTGGACTGGGAAACAGAGGATGCGGAACAGACGGTGCAGAATGTGCTGGACAATGTACAGGACGGCTCCATCATCCTGATGCACGATATCTACAAGGCTTCCGTGGATGCCGCTGAAATCCTGATTCCAAAGCTCATTGAACAGGGCTACGATCTCGTGACGATCCATGAACTGGCCGCCGACAGAGGAATCGAGCTTCAGGCTAGTACCTCATATGGAGAATTTACAAAGTAAAATGTCCGTCTGAGTAAAAAAAGGACTGCTGCAGAACAGATGATTTTCATCCATTCTGCGACAGTCCTTTCTTATTTTTCGTTTTTAATTCAGTCTCTTTTCCTATTCAGTTTTCTCTTCGAGAAGGCTGCTGTGTACATAAGCATCCTGTCCCTCGTACTCAATCTGATACCATTCGCCGCTCTGGCCTTTCTTTTCCACTTCTGTCCCAGCAGCGAGACCGCCTATTACCTCGCCGTCAGCCTCTGCACGGACATTACAATCCTCGGTGACTACCATAACCGTGCCATCCGCTACTGTAGTGGTACCTGCATCCTCTCCAAGTCCATCAAGGAATGCAGCCAGATCAGCATCCTGTTCCTGTGCCTCTTCATACAGCTTTTCTCTCTCTTTGATCAGCTTCTGCACATCCTCGTCAGCCTGCACATCATCCATATATGCAGTGATCTTGGCATTCTCGTATGCAGCGCCATCAATCTTCAAGCTGCCTTCACTGTCTTTAAACACATAAAACTGTGTCAGCGCAGGCACCTTTGTGTCGATGCCCTGGCAGATATAATAAAAGCAGGCATATACTACATAAGTGTCGTCCTCCATACCCTTTTTGGTATAGACATCGCCAACTTCATACCCTTCAATATATTCTTTTGCATTGGTGATCTTTGACTCATCAGACGGTGCTAAGTCGTCTACCAGAGTCCTCAGCGTTGCAATATCTTTTCCCCCCAGAGCTTTAAAATAGCTCTTTATCAATGAGGTAATCTCCTCATTGCCCGTTTCCATGGGATTGGCGTCTTTCTTCCCGTCAGTCTCCCCATCTTTTGCCGGAGAAGAAGGAACATTTCCCTGGTTGTTGTCTGTTGTTGTCTGCTGTGTATCTGCATCCTGATCAGAATTACCCTTCTTAGTTCCAACACAGGCCCGGATACCGAAGAACAGCGCAACAACGATTAACAGAATCGCTCCGCCAAGCATAAAATAGCGAAGGTTATCTGATAACCATTCTCTGAAATTATCCAAGTTCTTGTCCTCCTTATAATACAACGCACCGGAACGCCCAATCGTTCCAGGCAGCACACCTGAAGGGAATCGAACCCCCGCACATGGTACCGGAAACCACTGCTCTATCCACTGAGCTACAGGTGCAAAACTGCAAATCCGTACCATAACCCCTTATGGCCGGATTTGCACGGGTATAAACCCTTTGCGTACGTATTACTTGATTTTTATGAAATTTTCAAGGTTGTACACATTTAAACTGTAATTAATATTACCACAAACCACATTAATTGTAAAGTTTTTTTTATTTCATACACAATTGCTGTAAAAATATTGTGATAATTGATTTTAAATCCTGTTTACTCTTCCAAATCTGAAAACTTTTTCTTAATCACAAACAGCACCAGAACCATAAGAACAATACCAATCGGCAGGCAGATCCATGCTTTCTGTACAAAGCCTGCAATAATATATGTCACAAAAGATACGGCTGCTGCTACGATCGCATACGGAAGCTGCGTGGACACATGGTTTACATGATCACACTGAGCTCCTGCAGATGCCATGATCGTGGTATCTGAAATCGGAGAACAATGATCGCCGCACACTGCACCTGCCATACAAGCGGAAATGGAGATGATCATCAGGCTTTCGTTTGTATTGGCAAATACGTTTACCACGATCGGAATCAGGATCCCGAAGGTTCCCCAGGAAGTTCCGGTTGCAAAAGCCAGAAGGCATGCCACCAGGAAAATAATCGCCGGAAGAAGTTTCATCAGGCTGCCTGCGGAAGACTGAACCACTCCTGCCACAAACTCTGCAGCGCCAAGGCTGTCTGTCATAGCCTTTAAGCTCCATGCAAAGGTCAGGATCAGGATTGCAGGTACCATGGCTTTAAATCCGTCCGG
This sequence comes from Blautia sp., assembly GCA_022764275.1. GTDB lineage: Bacteria > Bacillota > Clostridia > Lachnospirales > Lachnospiraceae > Blautia_A. Next base: position 7,588 of record JALERH010000166.1, read on the forward strand.
AATACATGCCATACAGTCTCTGAAGGACAGAACACGGCGAACCAGATACAGGATAATCGTGATCATCAGTCCGAAAAAGCTTCCCAAAACCAGGCCTACGGAAGCATCGCTCTGAGAAAATGCGGTGATAAAATCCGTTCCGCTGAAAAATCCGCCTGTATAGATCATACCGATGACGCAGCATACAACAAGGGCAATCACCGGAATCAGAAGGTCGATCACCTTTCCTTTCGGATTTCCCTCTCCGTCTTCTGCGCTGGCATAGGGACGGGCCGCAGTGGTAAACAGATCCCCTTTCAGGGCATTGGACTCATGAACACCCATTGGGCCATATTCCGTTTTCAGAAGAACCATGCCTACCATCATCACGATGGTCAGAAGTGCATAGTAATTGTACGGAATCGCACGTACAAATACAGACATTCCGTCCTCACCCGGTACAAAACCGCTGACAGCAGCTGCCCAGGAAGAGATTGGGGCAATGATACATACCGGCGCTGCGGTGGCATCGATCAGATATGCCAGCTTTGCACGGGATACGTTGTGTTTGTCTGTAATCGGGCGCATTACGCTTCCCACGGTCAGACAGTTGAAATAATCATCAATAAAAATCAGTACACCCAGTAAAATCGTCGCAAGCTCTGCTCCCACTCTGCTCTTAATGTGTTTGCTGGCCCAGCGTCCGAATGCCGCGGAGCCGCCTGCACGGTTCATCAGACAGACCATGCATCCCAGAATCACCAGAAATACAAGAATACCAACATTATAGCTGTCAGAAAGTACGCTTATAATACCGCCGCTGAAAATGTGGTTGACAGTTCCCTCAAAGCTGAATCCCGAGTAAAACAGTGCCCCAACTAAAATTCCAATAAACAGGGAACTGTATACTTCTTTTGTGATCAGTGCCAGCGCGATTGCCACAATTGGTGGAATCAGTGCCCAGAATGTGGCATACATGGCAGGCTGCTCAGCTGCTTCTTCTGCCGCCAGAACGGTCATTGGGCAGGCAAGGACAGCCATGATTGCCATCAGGAAAATGGCCGTGATTTTTTTACGGTTACGTTTCATTATCGATTTCCTCCCTCTTTTGTTCAAACACAAAATAAGCCATGAAGCATGTCCCGTCACCCGGAGCATGTTCATGGCATATGGAAATCTTTTCCTCTTTCATCGTACCCTGAGATAGCGCTCCACAAAAGTGACAGTACACCGCATATTCTGCGGTGTCCCAGAAGCTCCATCCTTTGGCTGATGCAGTCTCTTCGGCAGTTTTCCCTTTCTTTACCGGAAGGCCCTCCAAAAACCTGTCATTTATCACAACAATCCGGAAATACTCTTGAAACCTGCGCCTCTATCTTGCTTATCCGTATTCGTTTCGTATGTGTCTACTGTATCAGCTTTGCGGATAAATAGCAATACTTATTTATTTTTTTCATTTTTTTCACAGAAATTACTTCTTTTTCTTGTAAGCATTTTCCCAGTCAAACCGGTAGACCACGTAATTCTGCGTCTGTGCAAGCGCCTCACAGCCGGCTTCTTTTACAAAATCATGCTTTGTGTTGTTCACCGGAACCACCACATAATCTGTCTCGGTACGGTAAAGTGCCTTTTTAAACGTTTTCACTTCCACCTCATCACTCTGGAAAAACAGCACATCCATTATGATCTTCTGCCGCTTAAAGCGGCTGCTTTCCTCGTTAAAGGAGCCGACTACCGTACTTCCCTGACAGTACAGCACAATATTTCTCTCCAGGATCAGCTGCAGGGAAGGGTCGTACTGTCTCGCAAGAGGATTGAGTGCATTGTCAAAAACCACTCTGGGATTTTCCTTCTCACTGTCCGAATGAATCACATCGCAGACAGCCCGGAGGTCATCCGGCACTTTATAGAGATTTTCCGCCAGGGCAAAATCCTTTACCACTCCCTGAACCGGAGTTCCCGTCACGACGATGACCACTGCCAGTACAATGATCATTCCGGCTTTTGCAATCCTGTTTTTTACGGCAAACACCAGGCGCGCCGCAAAATATGCCACCCCCGGGATGACCGGAAGGATCCAGATAAACCGGTAATATTCATTTTCAAAATCCAGCTTCGGGATAAACGCTTTTACCAGAATCGGATTGTATACGGTCAGCATCAGAAAAATCGTTTCATACAGAAAAATTCTGGGTGTCCTGTCCTTATACCGCACAAGGATTCCGATCAGCATTCCAAGGAACAAGAGGGGAAACATGCAGTTTCCCCAGTATTGCTCCATACAGACCTTCACAAAGGAAAGTCCCAGTTCTTTTATCGTTACTCCTGCCATCTTTTACTCCTGTCTCTCCTCCGGTCCTCCTTTTTCAGGATGCCCAGAGAGTGATGATTTTCATTGACGCACACAGATACACCCCTGCATGAAGAATTCCGGGAAGCATACAGAGTGCATAGGGTATCAGACGGTTCCATTTTCTTTTGGCCAGGATGAGCGGCAGAACTCCTGCACTGACTGCCACTGGAAAAATCACTGCTGAACCGGAAAAACAGATGGCACTGGCTCCGGCTGCAAACAGCATGCACCACACATTCCGTTCCCTGACTGGCAGCAAGTGCTTTTTTTCTGAGATTTGCCGTGTTTTTCCCGAAATGACTGCCTCATCCTCATTCCACATCTGCCACAGACAGAGTGCCAGAAAAAACGCCGCCGGAATGGCAATGTTTGCCAGCATGCTTTTTCCCTCGTAGGCGCGCGTAAGGAGAAACTCTCCCTGGGTGTAGATGGTTCCGGAGAAAAGATTCAGAAGGCATACAAAGCCAACCATAAGGTCGGCCTGCTTTCTGCCGCCGTGAAACAGTTTTTTTCCAATCTGATACATGACAAGGTTTGCCGCCAGCACGTTGATACATGCCATCACGATCTTACACTGAATCAGGGCAGGAAGCCCCAGAAGCTTACACCACACGGCGTTGCTCATGGGAAAAGCAGACAGGATATACCTCGCCTGGAATTTTGTAAGCGCAGCCCCGGTAAACGGATCAAAACGCCCCAGAGTGTCTGTATACACAGAGGTGCTTACCGTTCCCACATAGTAGGCCGCATCCTGGGCATAATCCTGAAGTGCGCACACAATGAGAATCTGAAGCCCGATCACCGCCAGGAGAAGCACAATCCACCAGGAATGGTTTCTCCAGACGCCGCCAATCCTTTTCAGCCTGTCTGCCCACGTTCTGTGAAGCAGCGCCGCCGCACAGACCACCACCAGCACCATGATGACTGCCCATACAATGGTCAGAACGCTAAGCGGCACCAGGGCAAGGGTCATGGGCACCGCCAGCACTTCAAATACGGCATAATATGCCAGATATCCCACGATCAGCTCCAGAGACGCATCCTTTTTTCCTTTGAACACATGCATGAGAAGGCTTCCGGTACAGTAAAACACGGCAAGCTGCAAAACAAGAGCCACAGCGGCTAAAATCAATTCTCGCATGATGTGATTACTCCAATTCCTGTTTCAAAATACCCATTGCGATTTTTTCCGGAAGGATCGGCAGTTCCCGGACGCGGACACCGGTTGCATTGTAAATGGCATCTGCGATAGCCGGACATGGAGTGTCAATGACCAGCTCACCAATGGATTTTGCTCCAAAGGGACCGCTCTTTTCGTAGCTGCTCTCAAATTCCACACGAATGTCTCCAACATCCTGTCTGGAGGGAATCTTATACTGCATAAAAGAATTGTTGCGGATTTTTCCTTTTTCCGTATACTGCACATCCTCGGTCAGTGCCATACCGATTCCCTGGACAATACCGCCTTCCGTCTGCACACGTGCCAGGTTGGGGTTTATTGGCGTGCCGCAGTCTACAACGGCTGCATAATCCACAACCTCCACGCTTCCGGTCTCTTTATCCACTTCCACTTCCGCGATTCCCACCATATAAGGCGGCGGAGACATGGTGGAGGAGAAGGTACTTGTTACCTGTAATTCCTGGCAGTTTCCGCAGGTACCCTGGATGGCGATTTCTTCGATAGTCACACTCTTTTCCCCGCAGGTGACAGTTTTTCCATCAAAATCCGCCTCTTCCGGTGAGGCCTCCAGCATTTTTGCCCCGAGCTTACAGATTTTTTCCCGAAGCTCCTGGCAGGCACGAACCACTGCATTTCCGGTGGCATACGTCGTCGCGGAAGCATAGGATCCGGAATCATACGGGGATACGTCCGTATCCACACCAAATACCACTACGTTGGAAAATTCTGTTTCCATGCAGTCTGCTGCCATCTGGGCCAGAATGGTATCGCAGCCGGTACCCATATCTGCACAGCCAAGGGACAGGGTGTAGGACGCGTCTTCATTTAATTTCATGGTAGCTCCGCCTACATCCACGCAGGCAATGGAAGATCCCTGCATGGCCATTGCCATTCCCACTCCCCGTACTTTTCCGTTGCCCATGTCTCGGCAGGGATATTTTGCATCCCAGTCCATCATTTCTTTTGCGCGGGCAAGGCAGCGGTCCATGGTACAGCTTGTCGCATGCGTAATATTGCCGTCATAAGCGTACATACGCTCCCCTTCGAGAGGCATATTCCGTTCGCGGATTATGGCTGGATCCATATTCATCTTGTGTGCCAGCTCATTAACTGCGGATTCCACAGCATAGATTCCCTGAGTCGCACCGTAGCCGCGGTAAGCACCCGATGCCTGGACATTCGTATAAACCACATCATAATTGAAACGGTAGGCTTCCAGATTCCGGTAAAGCGCAATGGCCTTATGACCGGTCAGTCCGATCGTGGTCGGACTGTGATCCCCGTAAGCCCCCGCATTTGACAGAGCATAAACATCGATTGCCTTTACAATTCCGTTTTCATCTGCGCCAACCCGTACATGCACCTCCATCTCATGGCGCGGAGACGCACAGATCAGGGATTCGTAACGGGAATACACGATTTTGGACGGACGTCCTGTTTTCCAGGTGACAATAGCCGGATAAACCTCACAGATGGAAGTCTGCTTGGCTCCGAACCCTCCGCCGATACGTGGTTTGATCACGCGGACTTTGGAAGGGGAAATATCCAGTGCTGTTCCCACGATTCTTCTCAGATGGAAAGGAATCTGTGTGGAGGATACCACGTTCAGCCGCCCAAAATAATCCATATAGCAATAGGTACGGAAGGTTTCCATCATACTCTGCTGGTCTGCCTTTGTATGATAAACCTCATCCACTGTGTATTTGCAGCGGGAAAGGACTTCGTCCACATCTCCCATGCCTTCTGTACCGGAAGAGGCAAGATTGCGCTTATTGTCCGCTCCTACCGGAACCTTTGCCTCCCAATCCTCCTCAGGATGGACCAGGATGGCGTTGTCCTTTGCCGTATGCATATCCAGTACAGGTGTTTCCACACGATATTTTACTTTGATTCTTTTTAATGCCTTGTCCACAGCTTCTTCTGTCTCTCCGGCTGCAATCGCGACCGGATCTCCCACAAAACGCAGATGCTCATCCAGAATCCTCCTGTCATATGGGCTCAGCTCCGGATACGTCTGTCCGGCTGTGGCAAAACGCTTTTTCGGCACATCTTTATGGGTAAGCACACAGGCAATTCCCGGAATTTTTTCGGCCGCTGCCGTATCAATCTCCTCCACCCAGGCATTTGCATGAGGGCTTCTGAGAAGCTTTATGATCAGGCAGTCCTTCGGGGCAAGATCATCGGTGTACACCGGTTTGCCCGTTACCAGAGCCATAGCATCTTTTTTCGGTACCGGCTGGTTTACATACTTCATGGTCACGCCTCCTCTTCCTGTGATTTTTTATATTGCAGATATTTCAGGATACTTCTCGTCTGTCCCACGAATCCGGAGCACCGGCAGAGATTTCCTGCCAGATATTCCTTAATCTGCTCCTCTGTAGGATTGGAAAGCTCCCTCAGCATTGCAAAAACATTCATAATAAACCCGGGATTGCAGAAGCCGCACTGCTCCGCACCCTCTCCCGCCAGAAAAGCGCCGAATTCTTCCGCTTCTTTCTGTATTCCTTCCAGTGTTACCACTTTTTTTCCGTCCACGCGCAAAGCAAGTGTGGAACAGGAAAGGACAGGACGATTCTCCAGCATGACGGTACAAAGTCCGCAGTTTGCGGTTTCACAGCCACGTTTTACACTGCTGCATCCCAAAGAACGCAGAAATTCCAGAAGCATGGTATCCGGTGCGACTTCTTCCTCACGTTTCACTCCGTTCAGCCAAAAACTAATCTTCATCCTTCATCCCTCCCGCAGCCTTCAGTGCTCTTTTTGTCAGTACTTTTACCAGAAGTGTCCTGTATTCCTCTGAACCTCGCATATTTCCGGCAGTGGGAACATGCTCTGCCGCGTACCCTGCAAACGCAGAAATCACGTTCTCCCTTTCTTCCTCACTCATTTCAGAAAATCCGGAAAGAATTCCTTTTTCATCTTCCAGAAGCATGGCGCGGGCTGGTCTTGCCCCGTATACGGCACGAACTTTATCCTCTGTTACAGAAACAGCGCAGGTAAGCACCGGAAAATCGGTTTTTGTATTTCTCTGGCTCAGATAAACAGTTTTCATCGGCGTTTTCTTCACAATGATATTGACCAGGATATCACGGTCTTTTGGCATCCGGACAAACTCTGCAAGAGGAATGATTCCCCCGTGATGCAGCTCCACACAGGTGTCCAGTGCGAGGAACATGGTCAGGACATCAGAAAATCCGTAGCGTCCCCAGATACTTCCTCCTGCTGTGGCGCAGTTTCTAAACTGCACTCCTACAATATGGCGCAGGCTTTCTCTCATCGCTCCTCTGGTGTAGCAATTTAACCCCTCATGAAGTTCCAGGTCGCGCAGTGGTGTCATGCAGCCGATGACAAATGCATCGTCCGTCTCTTTTATTGTGTCAAGACCCAGGCCGGAAAGATCGATTGCTGTGGATACATTTCTGCTGCCCATTTTCAGCCAGACCATTCCGCCAAGGACACAGGCTGTCCTTTTCTGATTCAGCTGCCAGGCTTCTTCTATGCTTTCCACCTTTACATAGTTTTTGATTTTCAGCATCTTGGTTTCCTTTCTTGGTTTTGTTATGTAATCAAAACTGGTTTATGGCTTGCTCTGCAATTTGTGCTTCTGCAGGTCAATCCAAGTATAACAAGAATCCGGGGAGATTTCCAGAGGATTTTCCGGGGTTTTCGATTATGCGGCTGAGGGTTCCCCGGGAAGCTGCTATGCAAAGGGGGATTTCAGGTATCTGTGCGCCATTCGCCAGCGATGAAATCCCACAGGCTAAATTTTTCCCGGATTTCCGACATTGTTTGGAGCTGCGCGCGCAAATATTTTGCATAGACTCCGCTGGGGGATTGACCTTACCATGATACAGGTATTCTAAGCCCTCCGCGGGGCCTATACAATTTTTTTATTGCTTCAGCGCCTGCGGAAAATTTGCGTGTCTGAGGTGCCCTGCTGCGGCCAGGAGAATAACAGACCATCGTCTTGCAGCTCTTGTGAAAAGATTGTTACAGGCACTTGGAACAGGAAAAGCAGCGATGAACTGCGGTCCGTGCACTGTTTGAGCACAGCGAGTTTGCTAAGGACCGCAGAAATAAAACATCGCTGCTCCTGTTCCATAGTGCCTGTTCAATCTTTGAGCCGAGTTGCCAGACGATGGTCTGTTATACACTCCTGGCCGCGTCGGAAGCACTCAGACACCTCAATTATAAAATCTCCACCACCACAAACTGATAGGGTGCGAGCGCAATCTCCTGCCGTGTTTCGTCCGTAAAGTTCACGATCTTCAGGTTATTCAGGAGAACTTCCTCTGCAGGTGCAGGAAGCGCCACAGTTTTGGAATCCTTCTGAAGGTTTGCCAGAATCAGAAGTCTTTTTTCCCCGGCACGCTCATAGGCGATGAGGTTTTCCTCCTCTTCCAGGTACGGGATGCATTCGCCATAGACAAGTGTGTCTTTATATACCGGATTTTTGCGCAGGCGGGCCAGCTTTTTATAGAAGGACAGAACCGAGTCTTCATCGTCCTTCTGGGCTGCCACATTGATGGATGTATAGTTTGGATTTACGTGCAGCCAGGGTGTACCCGTAGTAAAGCCCGCATTTTCCCCGGCATCCCACTGCATGGGCGTACGTGCATTGTCACGGGAAAATGCCGAAGCCATTTCCAGAGCTTCCTCTTCGCTTTTTCCTGCATCCAGGGCGACCTGGTACTCATCGAGGGTGCTGATATCATCGATTTCATCCCGACTGGTAAATTTCATATTCTCCATGCCGATTTCCTGTCCCTGGTAGATAAAGGGCAGACCCTTCAGCAGAAAATATACCCCTGCCAGAAGCTTTTTGGAAGCCTCGCACAGATCCTCCGGGCGGATATAATGACAAACGCCGCGGGGTTCGTCGTGGTTTTCAATGATATTGGAAATCATCCCCATATCACCGATCTTCCTCTGTGTCTGGAAAATACAGGACTTGTATTCATCCGGAGTCAGGTACTTTCTGGAATCATACCAGCCTTTCCCGCTTTTTCCATAACACGTTCCGGCAAAATCAAACATGGAGGAAAAATATCCGTCATCCCCGATAAAATTCTTAATTTCCTCTTCTTTTGCGTTAAAAACCTCGCCCACGGTAAAAGCTTGGTAGGGACGGAAGGCTTTTTCCTGCATTTCTCCCAGAAAATCTCCGATTCCCTGCGCTTCCTCCAGCATATTTCCGATATAGCTCAGTCCATCATCCCGGTCAGCGGGATAATCGGAAAAAGGCAGTTTTTTCTTAATGTTGATGATTGCGTCAATCCGAAAGCCACCAAGACCTTTTTCCATCCACCAGCGGATATTTTTGTAAACTTCCTCCCGGACCTCGGGATTTTCCCAGTTGAGATCCGGCTGTTTTTTATGAAAAACATGGAGATACTGTTTGTCAGGATGCCCGGGAAGCGGCTCCCACACAGGACCTCCGAAATAGCTGCGCCAGTTGCAGGGAAGGGGCTCCCCCTCTTTTCTGTCCCGGATGTAGAAAAAGTTTCCGTATTTTCCATCCGGATCCTGCACTGCTTTCTGAAACCATTCATGCTCATCGGAACAATGGTTCACCACAAGATCCATCAGAATGTACATATCCCGTCTTTTTGCTTCCATGATCAGCCGCTCCATGTCCTCCATGGTACCAAAGCGCGGATCAATGCTGTAATAGTCGGAAATATCATAGCCCTGATCTGCCAGAGGAGATTTGTACATGGGGGAAATCCACACAATGTCTACCCCCAGTTCCTTTAAATAATCAAGCTTCGAAATGATTCCCGGAATATCACCGATCCCGTCACCGTTGGAATCACAGAAGCTCTTCGGATAAATCTGATATGCTACCTTGTCATGCCACCATTGTTTCTTCATTTTTCTTCCTCGCCTTCTATCCTGTTGCCTTTGCGCAGTCATTTTCCCGGCCACTGTACTTTGCCGCAGCTGTTTTCAGTCACCACAGTTTGCCGCAGCCGTTTCGCTTTTTTATAAATCGTTCTATATATTAGCCCGAATAACGCAAAGCGTCAATAGGTTTTTTCCGTGGTAATCTCAGTCTCGGATTCCTCGAATGACCAATATATACAATTTTTTAATAGTTTTTATTATATTTTTGTATATTTTCATAGAATTTTCTGAAACTTTGTGTTATAATATCTGAAAAGGAACAGGTAAAGGAGGTCTTGGTTATGAGTAAACGAATTATTACCATCAACCGTATGTTTGGAAGCAACGGACGTATCATTGGCAAGGCCCTTGCGGAAGAACTGGGAATTAAATTTTATGACAAGGAACTGATTGAAATGGCGAGTCAGGAGAAAAACATCCCCTTTGATGAATTTGCCAGAGTAGATGAGAAAAAAGCCAACCAATGGCGTTTTCCGGTGGATCATGAAATTCAGATGAATGCGGAATATCATTTTGTTCCCATGAATGATGTGCTTTATGATCTGCAGAAAAAGATCATTCTGGATCTGGCTGACAGGGAAGACTGCGTGATCGTCGGCCGCTGTGCGAACCATATCCTGAAGGACAAAACCCTGAGTATTTTTATCTATGCGCCTTTTGACGATCGTGTGAGAACAGTTATGGAGCGTACCGGACGCGAGGAAAAAAGTGTTCGTAAGCTGGTAAAAAAGACAGACAAGGAGCGCCGCTCCTATTATGAATATTTTACCGATGAATCCTGGATGGACCTGACGCAGTACGATCTCTGCATCAACAGCAGCCGCTTTACAAAGGAGCAGGTTATTCAGATGATTAAAGAAAGCTTATAGGCCAAAGACCTGCCATAAGCTTGGATTTATCACACAGGAGGGAACTGCGTGTTCCCTCCTGTTCTGGTATGAACATTTATTTTTTCTATTCTTCTGTGGGTTTCCATTTCAGATATTCTTTCAGAAACTCGTAAATCTGATTTTCCGTGGGCGGACAGCCATCCAGATGATGGGAAAAGCCTCTGGTACAATGCCCAACTCCCAGTTCTCCGGTTTTTCCGCGAAAACCCTGGCCGATGCAGATTTTCGTATCCAGACTTTCAAACAGGCCATCCCTTTTCAGCATTTCCAGTGCCGGTATGAGATAACCATAACAGGCACTGCAGGATTCCACCTCTTCTACGGCATCGGCAAGCTCCACCACTTTCCTGGATTTCGGAATTTCTTTTCCCTCGTTTTCTCCCAGGATCCGGATGTCTGCTTTTTCCAGGTCTGCCAAGCCCACTCCGAGGCTCTGCGCCAGCCCGATATAAGGGACATCCTCGATTTCGTAATGCATCATCCGGCACACCCAGGCATCTATAAGAACAGGATCACGGCCGGCCAGTATCCGGTTCATGACTACAGGATTTCCTCCGTCCTCAAAATCCAGATCTCCGCAGATGTTGTCCACCACGATAAAATCCTGCCGGATTCCCGCATTCAGGTGTGCGATCGGTTTATGGAGCCCCATAGCGTGAAATCTGCGTTTTTCCGAATTTGGAATAAGACCCTTCATATTTTTGAGCGCACAGGTAATCTTTGTCTGGCAGTGCCCCTTCAGGACCGGGACATTGATCAGAAAATCGATCTGCCCCACGCGTTCGCAGATATTCAGGCTCATCCCGCCGCACTCCCGCGGGATTCCCTTATCCTTCTGCATATCCCAGAACGGAACGTGGTATTTCTCCGAAAGCTCCTGAAAGCCGCATACTTCAAAGGCTTCTGCTGTTTTATCTCCTACCCAGGAGCCCTCCAGCATGGCAAGATTTTCGAATCCGTTTTCCTGAAGATATTCAATAATTCCCGCCACAATTTCCGGATGGGTAGTGGCTCCCCAGGACGCCTCTGTAGGGGATACAAGATTTGGCTTGATCCCGATTTTCTTATTTCTGTCTGAAATCAGTTCTTTCAGATTGCACTCCTTTAGAAGCTCTTTGGTCATCCTGGTATACTCTGTACCACATTTTATATAAATCTGATTTTTTTCCATTCTTTCATGTTCCTTTTTCTTTGTTTACCCGTATTTCCTTTTCAGTATTCCTTGTTCTCCAGGATTCTTTCGCTGATTTTTAAAGAAACGGCAAGCAAAATGGCAGCAATCACAAGAATCGCGGCAATGATAACGCCTGCATGTAAGGAATCCAGGAAACGGATGGCTCCGGAGAAATCCACTCCAAAATTTTTACATACCCTGTAAATCAGATATCCGATTGCAAAGATGCCGAGCATAACCGCAAGAAGTACGATTCGCATGTTTTCCGAACCGAATTTCAGCTGTACAGGGATCATCACTGCTATGATCAGACCAAATGCCAGTATCGTACCGAAAAGGCTTATCATCCATTCGCCCCATTCCATGGCCGGATTCCTGATCACCTTTGCAGCCAGAGACAACAGGGCAGAGACTACCCAGCCTGCTCCCACACATCCCAGTCCGAAGACATATTTTTCTCTTACATACGTCTTTCTTGACACAGGAAGGGTCATCAGATAAGCCATTCCGTTATCAAAATCGTCATAAGACATGGTGCTGAGCACCAGAAATCCGCACATCATGGTCACATAATACATCACAAATGTAACGTCCGTAGCGGAAGTAAACATAAAAAACACCGCCATCAGTACCGCCGCCACAAGAATTTTTGCGTTTCCTTTGAGAAGCTCCAAATCTTTTATAAACAGGCCTTTCATATCCTCTCCCCCTTTACTGCCATGGTAATGATCTCATCCAGAGTTCCTTTTTCCACTGCAAGCCCCGGATAATTTTCCAAATAGTAGGATTTTTCCCCGGTCAGACAGCTGTATCCGAAGGTTTCTTTTTTCACCCGAAGGAGATATTGCTTATCCAGACTGTTATAGGTCCGTTCGTCCACCTTCAGAATGCCGTAGGAATCCAGCAGTATATCTGTCTCCTCATGCATGATGATCTTTCCATCCTGTATCATGTAAATATCATCACATAAGCCCTCCAGGTCAGAGGAAATATGGGAGCTGATCAGAATGGCATGTTTTTCATCTTCCATAAAGCTGCGAAACAGATCCAGAATCTCGTCCCTTGCGACCACATCCAGCCCGGATGTGGGTTCATCCAGAATCAGAAGCTGCGCATCATAGCTCATGGCAAGGAGAACCTTCAACTTCGCTTTCATACCCGTGGAAAAATCTTTGATCTTTTTGTCCAGAGGTATGGAATATTTTTTGCAGCGGGCCAGAAACTGTTCTCTGTCAAACTTCTGATACAGCCCTTCCATGATTTTCACCACCTGGCTTACTTTCAGATAGCCGCTGAAGGTACTGTCTGACAGAACCACTCCTATTTTCTCCTTGTCTTTTCCGGCAAATGATACGGCATCCTTTCCGAATATGCGAATCGTCCCGGAATCCGGCCGGATCAGGTTCAGGATTGCCTTGAATGTGGTACTTTTTCCCGCTCCGTTTGCTCCGATCAGTCCCGTAACACAGCCTTCCTTCACCTCCATCGAACAGTCCAGCGAAAAGCTGTCATAATTCTTTTTCACACGTTCTAACTCCAACAGCATTTTACTTCTCCTCCATAATAATGTCAAAAAGTTCCCGAAGCTCCTCGTCCGTCAGTCCATATGAACGGCCCTTGCGGAGAACCTGCTCCAGCTCTGTTTCCACTTCTTTTTTCCGTTCCTCCATGAGAAGGCCCTGATTGGCATTGGCAATAAAGCTCCCCTTCCCGTGCACGGTAATGACAAAGCCTTCTTCCTCCAGACAGTCATAGGCTTTTTTCACAGTAAGGGCGCTGATCCTCAGTTCCCGGGACAGTACTCTCACAGAAGGAAGCGGTTCCTGCTCTTTCAGCGTGCCGTCTATGATCAGGGCTTTTATCTGGTCCACTACCTGTTCATAAATCGGCTGCATGGAAGAGTGATTGATGATAATCTTCATGTTTCTCCCCCTCTTTACAAACAGTATATAACAGCATTTATCTGTTGTCAAGTGTTATATGGTGTTTATCATATATCTGCATAAAAAAGCCCCCATCCTAGTGGACGGGGGCCAAAATAAGCAATGATATTAATTATTTGTCAGCGATTGCTGCCTGTGCTGCTGCAAGACGAGCGATCGGAACACGGAATGGTGAGCAGGAAACGTAGTCCAGACCAATCTTATGGCAGAATTCTACGGATGTCGGGTCGCCGCCGTGCTCACCGCAGATACCGATGTGCAGGTTCGGGTTAACCGGTTTTCCTAACTTAATAGCCATTTCCATTAATTTACCAACGCCTGTCTGGTCGAGTTT
>JALERH010000170.1 GCA_022764275.1 Blautia sp.
TTCATGATTCCTCCTGTAAAATCCATTCGGTTAGTCTGGTATTCAGCTTAAAACAGAATCCGGAGCCTGTCAATAGCAGACTCCGGATTTCTTTTCGCATTTTAATTCACGCTTTTCTTCTTTGCTTTTCCAAGATATGCCGCCTTGATCTCTTCATTTGCTGCCAGTTCTTTTCCAGGGCCGGACATAGTGATACGTCCAGTCTCCATAACATAGCCCAGATGGGCTGCATTTAACGCCATATTGGCATTCTGCTCTACCAGCAAGATCGTCACACCCTGTTTGTTAATCTCTCTGATAATATCAAACACTCCCTGCACAATGATCGGAGCCAGACCAAGAGATGGTTCATCCATCATAATCAGTTTTGGCTTACACATCAGTGCACGGGCAATGGCCAGCATCTGCTGCTCTCCACCTGATAAAGTACCTGCTGCCTGCCAACTTCTTTCCTTTAATCTCGGGAACAGATCGTAAACCCAGTTCAGATCTCCCTCGATACTGTCCTTTCGCATATAGGCACCCATCTTCAAATTCTCCAGCACAGACAGGTTGACAAAGACACGTCTTCCTTCCGGAACAAGGGTAATTCCTTTGGTTACAATCGTTTCCGTTCCCATTCCCACCAGATCCATATCCTGAAACCTGATGCTTCCAGCTTTCGGCTTTTCCAGACCCACAATAGAACGCAAGGTAGAGCTTTTTCCTGCTCCGTTCGCTCCAATCAGCGTTACAATCTGTCCCTCAGGTACATCAAAACTGATTCCGCGTACTGCTTCAATTCCGCCATATGCTACTTTCAGATCTTTTACTTCTAATATATTACTCATCTTCCTGTACCCCCAGATATGCACTGATAACCTTCGGATCATTCTGGATGACTTCCGGTGTCCCCTGAGCAATCAGCTTACCAAAATCCAGTACATAGATTCGGTCAGAAATGCTCATAACTAATTCCATATGATGTTCAATGACCAGTACGGTCAAATGAAAATCCTTCTTGATCTTTAAGATAAATTCGCTGAGTTCGTCCGTCTCCTGTGGATTCATACCGGCTGCCGGTTCATCCAGAAGCAGAAGCTTCGGCTCTGTCGCCATCGCTCTGGCAATTTCCAGCTTTCTCTGTTTTCCATAGGGAAGATTTCCTGCCAGCAGATCTGCTTCCTTGTCGAGATCAAACACCTTCAGGATTTCCATGGCACGTTCGTTCATCTCTTTTTCCACTTTATAATATTTCGGAAGCCTTAAAATTCCTGTTAATGTGGAATAACTGTGATGATTATGGAGACCGACCTTTACGTTATCCAGCACCGGCATCGCTTTAAAAAGACGAATATTCTGGAAAGTTCTGGCGATTCCCGCATTGTTGATCTCAATGGTGCTTTTTCCTGTAATATCTGTCCCGTCCAGACGGATGATTCCCTCTGTAGGCTTATATACACCGGTCAGAAGGTTAAAAATCGTTGTCTTTCCTGCACCGTTCGGTCCGATCAAACCGTAAAGCTTTCCTTTTTCAATGGACAGATTAAAATTATCAACCGCATGAAGGCCGCCAAACTGAATGGACAGACTATTTACTTCGAGCATTGCCATAATTAAGCCGCCTCCTTCTTTGATTTATTTCCTTTAATTTTCTCAAGCATCCGGCTTCTCCAGTTTCGTGCAGCAGGTGCCCAGTTAAAGAGCATCATGGCAATCAGCACGATTGCATAGATCAGCATACGATATGTAGAGAATCCACGAAGCAGTTCCGGAAGTGCATAAAGGATAATCGTAGCAATCACAGAACCGCGCAGATTACCGATACCGCCCAGAACCACATATACAAGAATCATAATGGACAGATTGTAGTCAAATATGGATACCTTCAGCATGGAGAGATTATGTGCATAGAGCACACCGGCTACTCCGGCAAGTGCCGCAGAAACGGTAAATGCAAGCAGTTTGTATTTTGTAACACTGATACCCACGGATTCTGCCGCAATACGATTGTCACGTGTAGACATAATTGCACGGCCGCTTCTGGAATTCACCAGATTCTGTACGACAAATAAGGTGACCAGGATCAGGATAACACCAATCAAAAAGAAATAACCTTTCATACCTTTATACAGCGTAGCTGTACCGGAAATACCAAGCGCACCTTTGATGATCTGTTTTCCGCCGGGTGCCAGCTGCAGTCCTGCAGAACTGGTTGCCACATGGATACCATTTTCGTCCACGCCGACATACAGAATGTTGATCA
This sequence comes from Blautia sp., assembly GCA_022764275.1. Lineage (GTDB taxonomy): Bacteria > Bacillota > Clostridia > Lachnospirales > Lachnospiraceae > Blautia_A. Next base: position 2,246 of record JALERH010000170.1, read on the forward strand.
GGTTTTTGATAATCTCACCAAATGCAAGCGTAACAATGGCAAGATAGTCTCCACGGAGACGCAGCACCGGGATACCAATAAGGACACCAAATACCGCAGCAACGGCTGCTCCGATCAGGATTGCGATGATCAGTCTCGGCACAGCAGGAATAGAATCCTGAGCCACATGGGAAAAGAGCGCACTGGAATAAGCGCCCACGCACATGAAGCCTGCATGTCCCAGACTCAGCTCTCCTGAGAAGCCGACTACTAGATTCAGTGAAACAGCTGCGATAATATATACGCAAAGAGGAACCAGCAAACCTGTCAGCAGGTTGGACAGATTTCCTGTGGCGGAAAGTGTCTGCACAACCGCAAAGATGACAAGTACCATTAAATATGTAATAAAATTATCTTTCGATGTCTTGTTCATTTTTTTCTTCATATCGACCACCTTACACTTTCTCCTGAATGTTCTTACCGAACAATCCTGTAGGTTTTACAAGAAGGACGATAATCAATACCGCAAACACGATTGCATCTGCAACCTGCGAAGAGATATAAGCCTTTCCGAAAATCTCAATGATTCCCAGAAGGATTCCTCCCACCATGGCTCCCGGAATGGAACCGATTCCTCCAAATACCGCAGCGACGAATGCTTTGATACCTGGCATAGCACCAGTATACGGAGTCAGAGTCGGGTATGCAGAGCATAACAGCAGACCCGCAATAGCAGCGAGTCCGGAACCGATTGCAAAGGTCAGGGAAATCGTCGCATTTACATTGACACCCATAAGCTGAGCAGCATCTTTGTCTTCGGATACTGCCTTCATGGCACGGCCCGGCTTTGTTTTATTAACGAAAAGTGTAAGGCCGATCATAATGATCAGACAGGTTACGATCGTCACAATGGTGATTCCCTTGATTGTCAGCTGGCCATCAAACAGGGTCACATTCGGAACGTCAATTACAGTTACAAAGCTTTTGGCATCTGCGCCAAAAATCAGCAGTGCCAGATTCTGGAGCAGATAACTGACACCAATTGCCGTAATCAGCACTGCAAGGTTTGAAGCAGCTTTCCGAAGAGGCCGATATGCGACCATCTCAATCACTACGCCCATAACCGTACATACGACAACACCCAGAATTACGGACAGCAGCGGAGACATGCCGGCTTTGGTAATCGCAGTAAGAATCACAAAAGCGCCGACCATGATTACATCTCCATGAGCAAAATTTAACATTTTCGCGATTCCATACACCATTGTGTATCCCAATGCGATAATCGCATAAATGCTGCCCAGGTTTATCCCATCTTTTAAATAAGATATAAAACTCATAGTGCACCTCATATCATAAATTTATCGTTACTGTTGCCATCCGGGAATGCCTGGCATTGCATTCACCGGGAATTTCCTGCGAGATAAAAAAGTGAGGGACGGTTCCTCACTCACAGGTAACCGTCCCCCGTTTCTTAAACGGCAATCCCCTGCGCACTCAGGGAAGTGTCACAAAATTTCAACACTGCGAAGGAATTATTCCATCATCTCGTAAGCACCATCTTTGATCACAACGGCTTTAGGAGATTTATCACACTCACCATCTTCTGTCCATTTTGCAGTACCGGTAAGGCCTTCGATTTCAATGTTCAGCATGGATGCGGACATAGCTGCACTGATGTCTTCGTTGGACATATCAGGTGTGATACCTGCATCATCTGCTGCTGCTTTCATAGCATAGATTACATCATATGCATCTGCTGCGAACTGGTTTGGAGTCTCGCCGTTATGAGCATCGTTGTAAGCTTTTACAAAGTTCTGACTAGCTTCATCTTCTGCTGTTGCAGAGAACGGAGTCAGAAGCATAACGCCTTCTGCCAGAGAAGTATCAAAGTTCTCTACAGAAAGGATACCGTCCATACCGTCTACACCGAATACCTGGATGTCAAGGTCAATATCAGCAGCCTGCTGCAGGATCAGCGCGTTATCAGAATAGTAGTTTGGCAGGAAAAGAAGTTCAGCGCCGCTGTCTTTGATCTTGCCAAGCTGTACAGAGTAGTCAGTATTGCTGTCTGTTGTATAAGCTTCATCTGCTACAACTTCAAGGCCGTATTCCGGGCAGGCAGCAACGAATGCGTCATGAACCCCTACGTTATAGTCTGCCATGGAATCGTAGAGAACAGCAACCTTGGAAGCAAGTCCTTTTTCAGAAATATACTGAGCAGATTTTGCGCCCTGTGCAGGGTCAGTGAAGCACATACGGAATTCATTGCTTCCTGCTGTGATACAGTCTACAGCACTTGCGGATGGTGTGAAGAGGAAAGTGGTCTCTGCTGCTTCAGCGCCAACTGCAATGCAGGCACCGGATGTAACAGTACCGCAAAGCATCTGCATGCCCTTGTCAAGAAGGTCATTGTATGCATTTACAGACTTCTCCGGATCACCCTGGTCATCACCTGCATCCAGAAGCTCTACCTGATATCCGTTGAATCCACCGTTTGCGTTTACTTCATCAATCGCGATTGCAGCTGCATTATATACGTTTGTACCATACTGTGCGTAATCACCTGTCATTGGTCCGATTACACCGATTTTAAAGGTCTCTTCCTCTGCCATTGCACTTACAGGGGTCATTGCGGTTACTGCCATAGCTGCTGCTGCAGTAACACTGAGTACTTTTTTCCAATTTCTCATAATAAATCTCCTCCTTGATTTTCTGAGATCGTCGGCAGGTTTTCCTTGTGTCAGTCTTCAAAACATAAAAAGGCCTCTGGTTTGTCCAGCCGGCCTTGGCTTCCTACTGACTTTTTCTCTTTACTGCTTTAATGTTATGATTATAGCATCATGCTTTTTTGATTGCAAGTAGAAATTTATAAAAATTTCACAAAAGTTCACCAAAAGTTCAGAGAGCCACTTTTTTCGGATGGTTCTGTCCAAGGAAAAACCCGGGAAGGCTCCCGGGTTGTATAAATTCTATTATGCGATTGCTTTTTTTGCGATCTCAGCCAGAGCTGCAAATCCCTCTGCATCGTTTACAGCCATCTCTGCAAGCATTTTTCTGTTGATGTCAATGTTTGCAACCTTCAGGCCGTGCATCATTTTGCTGTAGGATAAGCCGTTCATTCTTGCTGCTGCATTGATACGTGCGATCCAGAGCTGTCTGAACTGACGTTTTCTCTGCTTTCTTCCTGCATAAGAGCTGGTAAGCGCTCTCATTACAGACTGTTTTGCAACTCTATACTGTTTGGAACGTGCTCCTCTGTAGCCTTTTGCCAGTTTTAATACGCGATTATGTTTTTTCTTTGCGTTTAAGCCGCCTTTGATTCTTGCCATTTCTTATTTTCCTCCTGTTCGTCGTCTTCTATATCTTATAAATATGGTAATGCTTTCTTCATGTTCTTAACATTTGTAGAATCAACAACAGTAGATTTTCTCAGATTTCTCTTTCTCTTCTGAGATTTCTTTGTTAAGATATGGCTCTTATAAGCTTTATTTCTCATTAATTTTCCGGTACCTGTCTTTTTGAAACGCTTTGCTGCTGCTCTACAAGTTTTAATTTTTGGCATTGTAATTTCCTCCTTAATCTTCGTATCTTTTATACACGACAAATCGTAAATCTGCCGCTCACCTATGCCGGAACAGAAAACTGATTCTCTTCCTGCTCATAAGTCATTTAACGTTTTTCGCTTAAAAACATGGTCATGCTTCTGCCCTCTACCTTGGGAGCCTTCTCTACAGTTGCCACATCCTTCAGCATATCGGCAAAATCATCAAGCACATGCTTGCTGCTTGCCATATGGGCCATTTCTCTTCCGCGAAAACGCAGGGTAACCTTTACTCTGTCTCCTTTGGTAAGGAATTTCCTGGCTGCATTTACTTTCGTCATCAAGTCATTGGTATCAATGTTTGGAGAAAGCCGCACTTCTTTGACATCGATGGTCTTCTGCTTTTTCTTGGCTTCTTTTTCTTTTCTGGCTAACTCATAACGGTATTTGCCGTAATCAATGATCTTGCAAACCGGTGGTTTCGCCTGAGGGGCAATTTTGACTAGATCAAGCCCTGCCTCCTGAGCTTTGAACATCGCTTCCTTTGCGGACATGATTCCGAGCTGTGCTCCGTCCGGACCAATTAAGCGTACCTCTTTGTCTCTGATCTGTTCGTTAATCATTAAATTGCTAATTGTCGTGCACCTCCATACCTGATAAATAAATCCAAGCCTCTCAAATTCCCCTTGCAGGAAATCCCTGCCTCACATACCTGACGCAACCCGCCTCCCATAATTCCGTCTTTCCGAACCACTTTCAGGGAAAGAAAAAAGTGCGGACAGAATCCACACTTCTCCTATTACACCATGGAAAACATATTCCATGTCGCTGTGCAATATTGACCCGAGTCGCCAGGTTGCGCTAAGGTGAGAGTGTAACTCTGCTTTGTTTTCATCACGTACCTAGATAGAATACCATGTCATTCTTTTCATGTCAAGCATCTTTTCGAAAAAAGCAAAAAAGTTCAGGAATCTGGGTTACTGTTCACAGGTATGTAAAAGTCATTGTGCAAAGTGCTGAATTTTAAATTTTTATTTTGGTGGATAACAATCAACAGCCGTAAAATCTATGTTTATAGGTTTTCCGGCTGTTGCATTTTATAATAGTTTTCCACCAAACCAGACCTCTTTTTAACTTTATCACGTCTATATACTGTTATAATAGCTTTTTATTTCTTAGCAACTTCCAAGTTATACACAGTCAAATTGTCCAATTGCCAAATTATGCTGATTCGCATTTTTTGTTTAGTTCTGTTATACTTTTCAACAGAAAGTGAGGATATCCTATGGAACCAGATTTAAAAAAAGAGATTGCCAAACGCGATCAGTTGATCGCAGGCCTTGAAAAAGAAATACAGCTGCGCAGCCAGCTCATAAACCAGCAGAAGGAAATGATTGAAATGCTGGAAGAACATATTTCCAAAATAACAGATATCATCAATAGTAATGTCTGATTAACCTATTTATAAAGGATGGATGGATATGCCTGATTCTTATGATTTTGTTACGCTTATGTGCCGTCTGAAAGCAGCACAAAACGAAGTCGAAGACTTTAAATCCGGAGAAAAATATATACAGATGAAAGCCCTGCATCTAAAGGAAATCCAGAATTTTAAACGCACTATCCTGAAGATGCAGGACAAACTTGCGCGCGCTCATAGCGCAATGGTCAGCATGCGCGAGCACTGGTTTGAAGTGTTTGAAGATCTTCAGAAGGAATTTGAGCAAAAACTCAAAGAGGCAGAACATCAACTGAAAAAAATGGAAGAACGTGCTTTACGTGCAGAGCAGCAGCGGGATGAGGCATTGGATAAAATGAAAGAACTCCGGCTTCAATTCTACCAGACTGCCTCCGAGCTGGAAAAAGAAAAAGGAATAAATCAGAAACTCCGGGCACAGCTCAACCGTGACTTCGAAAATTCATCCATCCCGTCTTCGAAATCGAATAAACCTAAAAAGATCGCCAACAGCCGTGAAAAAACCGGAAAAGCACCGGGAGGACAGCCGGGCCATAAAGGGCATGGCAGAAAGAAACAAGAGCCTACAAAACCTCCTGTTCTGTTACCGCCTCCCCAGGAAGTTCTTGAAGATCCTGATTTTAAGAAAACAGGAGACATGATCATAAAGCAGCTGGTCAGTATCCGTCTGGTAATGGATGTAAGCGAATACCATGCTGATGTTTATTATAATTCCAGGACGGGAGAACGGATGCATGCCGCCTTTCCGGAAGGCATAGTTGATGATGTCAACTATGACGGGAGTATTAAAGCATTCCTGTTCCTGTTGAATAATGAATGCTGTACTTCTATTGATAAGAGCAGAAAATTCCTGTCTGATCTTACCGGAGGGAAACTGAACATATCCAAAGGCATGATCAGCAAGCTCTGTAAGGAGTTTGCTTTAAAAACTGAGCAGGAACGCAAAAATATATATGCAGACATACTGCTTTCACCTGTCATGCATACGGACTGTACCAATGCAAAAGTAAATGGGAAGAGCTGTTATGTGTATGTATGTGCAACTCCCGATGGGAAACCCCTGTATTTCGCCAGGGAGAAAAAAGGGCATAAAGGTGTAAAGGGAACAGTTACAGAAGATTATCAGGGAATCCTTGTCCATGACCACGAGATTACCTTTTATAACTATGGAGCAGAACACCAGGAATGCCTTGCGCATGTGCTGCGTTATCTGAAAGACAGCATCGATAATGAGCCTGACCGGACCTGGAACAAAGATATGCGTTCCCTGATCCAGGAGATGATTCATTATCGTAATGGGATCCCATCGTCTGAGGCACCGGATCCCGAAAAAGTTTCCAGTTTCGAAAAAAGATACAGGGAAATACTGGAAACAGCGAAAAAAGAATATGAATACATTCCTCCGGGCGACTATTACAGAGACGGATATAATTTATACCAGAGAATGGAGAAATATATGAGTAATCATCTTCTGTTTCTTCATGATCACAGAGTACCCGCCACTAATAATGAAGCCGAACGGCTTTTGAGGAATTATAAGAGGAAACAGGCGCAGGCCGTGTCATTCAGGAGTTTCGACAGTATCGATTATCTCTGCCAATGCATGAGCATG
>JALERH010000177.1 GCA_022764275.1 Blautia sp.
ATGAGCCGATGCAGATGGGTTTGGATCGTGACTTCTGTGCTGGCCGGTGTGATGATTCTGTCCGGTACGGTGCTGGCAGCCTGGAATATCCGGGAATACTGTGTCAATTTTCTGACCATGTCTTCCTACAAAAACACGATTGTGGAAGAATATAAGGAGCCGGATCATGTGGAGCCGGGGCAGAAAGTCCTGAAAAAGGTATCGGTCAGAAATGAAGGGGATGTGGACACTTTTGTCAGGGTAAAAATAGAAAAGTTTTTCGGTATACCCAGAGAGGACGAAGACTTTCTGGAAGATGGCAGTCTGGATCCGGAGATGATTGAAATTCATTATAACAGTGATTACTGGAAGCTTTGTCCGGATGGATACTGGTATTATACGGATGTTCTGCGGGCGGGGGAAATCACAAAAGAGCCGCTTCTGAAAAGCTACCGGCTATCCGAAAAAGTACAAAACTCTTATAAAAATAAAGAAGCACAGATTGTGGTACATATGGAGAGCATCCAGGCTGCCGGAGGAACCATGGAAGCTTTGTGGGGGATGAAAGAAAAAGATCTGGGAATCATCTATCAGCCGTGTACTTGTGAAACCGTTGCGCAGGTAATCATTACGGAAGACAGAAAGATTGCATTTGAAGCGGAAGAGGATAACTTATTCTCCGGTTTTCAAAATCTGCTCCCGGGCTGCTCCAGAACCCAGACTGTGAACCTGACAAACAAATCCGATGCTACCGTGAATCTTATGCTTCGTGCAGAGGCGGCAGAACAGGACAAAATGAGCAGCGAGCAACAGGTGCTGGTGCATCAGCTGATCAGCAAATATGCAGTTATGGAAATCCGGCAGGGAAACACAGTTCTGTATCAGGGACCGGCAGATGGGAATCAGGAAGAAAAAGGATGGTCTATGAAGCAGAATATTTCACTGGGCACGTTCCAGCCGGGGGAAACAAAAAGACTTGTGGTTACTCTGTCTCTGGATCCTCAGATGGACAACCGTTATCAGAAGCTGAAAGGAAAAGTGAACTGGATTTTTACAGCAGAGGGGACAGAAGCATCCGAAAACAGGGGAGATGAGAAATCAGACGGTGAGACACTAAACGGTGGAGGCTCAAACAAAAAAAGTACCGCTTCGGAGAAGAAAACAACAGTTGGGGTGCTAAGTCCGAAGACCGGTGACAGTACGGATATTTTCCCCGAACTCATTCTTATGATCGGAGGGCTTGTGTGCGCGGTGGTAAGCTATCGGAAAATATATGGAAGGAAGCGGTCCTGATGCGACGGATGAAAAAGATTTCTGTTACTGTGATTTATATCCTTCTGGGATTCCTTTGCACAGTTTTGATCCTGCTGGCAGCACCGCGTTTCATTGGTCTGGAAAGCTACACCGTGGTTTCAGGAAGTATGGAACCGGAGATTCCGGTAGGAAGCGCGGTATATGTGAAAAAGCGTGCATTTGAGGAAATTTCAGAAGGAGATGTGATCACTTTTCTGACGGAACATGGAAATATGCGTGTGACGCATCGTGTGACAGAAGTTGACGAAAAGAAAAAGACGTTTGCAACAAAGGGAGATGCAAATGAATATGCCGACAGACAGATGGTAAAATGGGAAAATGTATGCGGTGTCGTGATATATTCACTGCCGAAGGCTGGCTATGTGCAGGATTTTCTGGGAAAACGGTATGGTAAATTGACAGCAGCCGCTGTTCTGGCAGGCCTTTTTCTTCTGACGGAGCTTCTGGAAAATGAGAACACAAAAAAGGAGACTTCATAAGCAATGGTGAGCAAGAAAAGGAAACAGGTATTCCTTTCTGTGAGCTTTTGTTTCGCGATGACAGCAGCCTCAGCGGGAGTAACGGCGGCTTATTTAAGCCGTTCTCCCGGAGAGGTATGCAATGTGATCACGGCAGGAGCGGTGGAAGGAAAGCTTACAGAAGAACAGTGGGATCCGGAAAATGGGAAAAACGTTTATCCGGGACAGAGCATGGACAAGGATCCGGTAGTGGAAAATGTGGGAGAGAATGAGGCATGGGTTTTTCTGGAGGTGGCGGTTCCTGTAGAAACGATTGCGCTGGTGGATGATACGACAGGAAGGAAAACAGAAAAAGAAAAACATGAGCTTTTTTCCTTTCAGGCGGATACCGATTCATGGGAGCTGCTTTCCCATGAGACTTCGGAAAGTCAGGGGAGTTACCTTTATGGATACAAAAACGTAGTAGAGCCCGGGGAAAAAACAGAGCCTTTGTTTCACACAGTTGAGACCGTAAATTATCTGGAAGGAGAGCCGGATATCGGACAGGATTATGGGATTCATGTGACTGCAGGCATGATACAGAATAATATGCAGACTACGAACCTGGAACAGATATACAGAGAATTTCTGGAGCAGCGTAAGGAGGATGAGAAGGGAGGAGAGGAATGAACAGAAAAACGATGAAAAAATCTGTATTTGCAGCAGTGATTGGCGCAGTTTTGCTGACCGGCAGTATCTTACCGGTGACAGGCGGCATACAGGAAACAGAAGCAGAGAAAACAGAGCTTGCAGAAGAATTTGTGGGAGAAGATGCAGAAGAAAACGGGCAGGATACGGGAAGTGATCAGGTTTTCTTCGGGGCAGCAGACGAGAAATTTGGCGAACTATCTGAGACAGTGGTCGAGGAGACAGAGCCCTGGCTTTCTGACTGGTATACGGACGAGTTTCAGGACTGGGTGGACGAGCAGTGTACCTGCCGATGGAAAGGAGAAGGGCTGGACATACTGGAGCATGCGGATGAATGCCAGGCATATCAGGAAATGCTGCAGAAGAAATGCACCTGTGGGATGCAGGGGGATATTCTGGAGCATGAAAAAGACTGTGCGATTCTGGTGCATCTTCGGGAGGCTGCACAAGTGACGGACATCATGCCCTATGCAGCCACAAGCGGGACAGAAATATCAGCCGGGAATAACGGCTGGACTCTGGTGGATAATTATGACCGTGTATATGACAGTTCATTCCGCCAGATAAGCTTTCATGCGAATACGGAAGTACAGCCGTTCTGTGATGCTTCTTCCGCGGCAGTGGAGGCGGTTGAAGGCAGCACCTGCTGGTTTGTAGCGAAGAAAGAAGCTGCGGCAGGGCATTTCGGCTACAGGGTCACAAATGTGGCTTTTCAGGATGGAAAAGCCATTGATGCGGTGATCACGCTGGTAAATTTTAATCCTTATGTATACAGTACCAGTGACGAAGCAGTAAAGGTGATGACGGCTCTTGGAGTGAGGACGAAAAAATTTTCCACAAACAGTATTGCCTTTCATGCCAGTGGAGGTGACCAGGCTCTTCGGGTTGATCTTGTAGAGCATGGTACGGATAATCGAATCACAGGAAACTATGGTTTCCGGATCGGAGGAATTAATTACGGACAGAGATATGGAATTTGTGCCAGATCTGATCTGACCGGAAAAAATTCTCTTACCGGTAAGTATTCTACCAAAAACTGTACCCTTTCTTACGAAACATACAGTACCCTTGGCATTGACTGGAATATGATCAATGCGCCTCAGTCGGGAAATGAAGGGACTTCCGTGTATCTTGAAGTGAAGAATACCAGCAGCTTTTATTTCTTTATCGGGGCGCCGGGGGATCATGAAAATGACCATCCGGGACACCGGTATTCCAAGGCAGGGCTGGAAAGTAAACGGGAAGCTGTGCTGGAGCACAATTTTGATGATGCTGTACCGCTGACGGTTCACTGGTCGGGAAATGCATATGGACCAAAAGACCCGATCATCAGAAAATTTGTCAGCAAAACAGGGGATAGCGGGCAGGAAACCGCCATTACACTGGATAGCTCTGCATCTTCTTTTTATTATGACTTTGAGATGTATGTGCCTTATGATGAACCGACAAATACGGCTGGTTGTGCTCTGAACAGCCTGTGGATTTCTGATACGCTTCCGGCAGGGATTGATTATGATCATGATTTCTATGTCCGGGATGCCCTGACCGGTGCGGACTGTACCGGATGGTTTACCATTAAGGAAAAGGAGGACGATCTTACGATTTCCGCGACGGCGGAGGCTCTGGAATCCCCGGCTTTCTATGAAAATACCTATCGGATCAAAGTGAAAGCGAAAATGGATCCCGCTGAAGTGAACCCATCCAGAACCGGGGACAGCTATACCTATACGATGGTTAATTCCGGTACCCTGAATGTAAAACATAAAAACGATTCCAGAGGGAACGTGACGATTCCCACGGGAGACGCATTGACAACGTGTAATGGAACGATTGACAGAGCGTACAATCTGCATAAATATGTTTCCGTATCCGGGAAACCATGGACGGATTCCGGGAATCTTGCAGACATCAGTGATGTATTTCGTTTTAATCTGACGGTGGATGTTCCGTACAACGAATACGCAGGATTTGCAGAACAGTTCGTGGTGACTGATACGCTTCCGGAAGGCCTGGAATTTGCCGGAAATGAATTTTATGCCGAAAATGAGGATGGGGAAGTGACAGGGTATTTTGCTGTGGAATTTACCGGAAAGACAGTGACGGTCACGGCATTTGCAGAAGCTCTCTCCAGTCAGGCATTTTACGGAAAGCATTATAATTTTGTCTTCAATGCCAGAATGATTCAGGACGAAATTGTGCCGGAATACAGAGAAAATACGGCTGTTTTTGCTGCGGCAAATCAATTTGGATTATCTTACAGACACAAAACGGATGTGAGCAATTCTGCTTTGACATCCAATACGGTTACCGTAAGCGGTTGTATTGGAAGAGAGGAACCGGAATCACCGGTGAAAAAGGTAAATGGCAGTGATCGTGCGGAGTTTGAAAATCGTGGATTTACAGCGGTCTTCTCCATAACGCAGGCGATTCCTTCCTATGCAGACTGCTGGTATGTAAAACGGTTCAGCTTTGAGGATATACTGGAGGAGTGTTTTGAATTTCAGTCCGCAAAGGTATATGTGAATCAGGTTGAGAGGGCTGCCTTTTCAAAAGGAGAGGAAAGCAGAAACGGATGGAATCTTTCTCAAAACGGGCAGAAAATTACAGTGTCTGCTGAAAATGGTCTTGCAGACGAGTGCTATGGAGGAAGCGTAAACCTGGAAATTACCGTAAAGCTGAAAAATGGCTGCAGTCTGGAAAAATATTATGTGTCCAGTGAAGAACCCGGGATTTTGGAATCTCATATCCCGAATCGGGGAACAAGCATCTGGGAATGGACAAAGGGCAGCACGGAAATTGTGACAAAGAACACCGGAATGGTACAGGCAATCTTAAAGGAGACAATACCGAAAGGACAGATTACCATCGAAAAGAATTCGGCAGATTCAGGGGAACCTTTGAAAGATGCGGTATATCAGGTAACTGCAAAGGAGGATATCGTTTCGCTGGCCGGTGTTGTACTTATGAAAGCAGGGACAGAGGCGGGCAGTGTGACTACCGGAACTGATGGAAAAGCAGTTGTGGGAAATCTGTATGCGGGAAAGTATACGGTAAGGGAGTTGAGACCTCCTGGAGGCTATACTCTGAATCCGGAATCGCAGGATGTGGAGATTCGGTATACGGAAGGGCTTGACGGATGCACAGAGGAAAAAGTATCCTTCTGTAATGAAAAAACACTGGTTTTTTTACAGAAGGTATCAGAAATGGCTCCGGGAGAGAAGACGCAGATACCTCTTTCCGGTGTGAAATTTTCAGTCTGGAATAAACAGACAGAGGAGTCGCAGGGAGAGACTGTGATTTCAGATGAAATGGGTATGATAAGGCTGGAAGGACTGGAACCGGGAACCTACTGTTTTCGGGAAATTTCTGCGCCGGACGGTTATGCATCAGATGACCAGGTGAGGGAATTCGTGGTGGATGAATATGGTCAGGCGGAAAAAGAACATGGGCATGTCTTTATCGTGGAAAACCAGTTTATAAAGGCGGAATTTGGGAAAACAGACAAGGCCACCGGGCAGCCAGTCTCAGGGGCGAAACTGCAGCTGACAGATCAAGATGGAAATGTGGTCGATACCTGGATTTCAGAAAAAACGCCTCACAGGATCAACCGGATTCCTTCCGGCAGTTATACGCTGACGGAGCTGTCTTCTCCTTCCGGCTATCAGAAAGGAAAAAAGGTTACCTGTGTGGTGGAAGATACTCCTTTTGTCCAGTCATATACCCTGACGAATATAAAATATGTAAATATCCATCTGAAAAAAATGATTCAGGCTGATGATATCGTCTGGGCACACGGAAACCCGGTGTTTTCCTTTTATGTAACGGGAACAGATCTGGATGGCGCTGCACATACCTGGTACGACACTGTGGAATTTACCGAAGAAAAAACAGCAGACAGCGGAATGGTCTCACTTGAGGCAGAGTTTACGGTCCCGGCAGGTAAATATACAGCCGGTGAAGAAAAAACGGCACGCTATGCGCTGGATGGGATCTCCGATGTGACCAACGGTACGGTATCCAACGATACGGTGCTGTTTGATCTGACTGGAAATCAGGACGGAGAAGCTGTCTTTATTAATAAAAAGATAACCGACAGAGGGCAGACAGATACAGCCTTTGTAAGAAATACAGTCATATCGGAAACATAAACGAAGGATGGTAATCCGATAAAATATACAAAAGAACCCTTGATGATTTCATCAAGGGTTCTGTAAGCTGCTGACGGGAATCGGACCCGTGACCTCCGCCTTACCAAGGCGACGCTCTACCGACTGAGCCACAGCAGCGCTCTCATTAATGATTGGCATCTCTGCCGCTCACAGTTGATAATAATACCAGACCAAAACCGGATTGTCAACACTTATTTTCGATATTTTTTAAAAAAATCAAAATCAGAAAAAATACCAGTTTTTTTGCGGAAAATCTTTCAAAATGTGATTGTTTATGATAAGATAAATAATCTAAGAGAACTTGCAGGAGGGAAAGAGATGGAGAACGAGACAGTTTCCAAAAATTTTATTGAGAATATTATTGATAAAGATTTGGCAGAAGGTGTCTATGACACTGTGCACACACGTTTCCCGCCAGAGCCGAATGGTTATCTTCATATCGGACACGCCAAATCCATCCTTTTGAATTACGGACTTGCACAGGAGTATCATGGCAAGTTTAATATGCGTTTTGATGATACCAATCCTACCAAGGAAAAATCCGAGTTTGTGGAATCAATCAAAGAGGATATCAAATGGCTGGGAGCAGACTGGGAGGACAGACTGTATTTTGCATCTGATTATTTCCCTCAGATGTATGAGGCTGCTGTCAAACTGATCAAAAAAGGAAAAGCATTTGTATGTGATCTGACTGCAGATGAAATTCGTGAGTACCGTGGTACTCTGAAAGAGCCGGGAAAAGAAAGCCCATATCGTAACCGCAGTGTGGAGGAAAATCTACAGCTTTTTCAGGAAATGAAAGACGGCAAATATGCAGACGGCGAGAAAGTGCTGAGAGCAAAGATTGATATGGCATCCCCGAATATCAACATGCGTGACCCGGTTATTTATCGTGTTGCACACAGGACTCATCACAGGACGGGAGACACCTGGTGTATTTATCCGATGTATGACTTTGCGCATCCCATTGAGGATGCCATCGAGGGAATTACCCATTCCATCTGTACTCTGGAATTTGAGGATCACAGACCTCTGTACGATTGGGTTGTACGGGAACTGGAGTATCCGCATCCGCCGAAGCAGATTGAGTTTGCAAAGCTTTATCTGACCAATGTAGTAACAGGTAAGCGTTATATTAAGAAACTTGTGGAAGATGGCATTGTGGACGGTTGGGATGATCCGCGTCTTGTATCAATTTCCGGCCTTCGCCGCCGCGGATACACTCCGGAGGCAATCAAAATGTTTGTAGACCTCTGCGGTGTGGCAAAAGCAGACAGTTCCGTGGACTATGCAATGCTGGAATACTGTATCCGGGAAGATCTGAAGCTGAAGCGTCCGCGTCTTATGGCGGTCATGGATCCGATTAAGCTTGTGATCGATAATTATCCGGAAGGGCAGGTGGAATACCTGGAGGCTCCAAACAATATGGAGAACGAAGCTCTTGGAACCCGCCGGATTCCATTTGGAAAAGAGCTTTATATTGAAAGAGAGGATTTCATGATCGATCCTCCGAAAAAATATAAGAGAATGTTCCTGGGAACAGAGGTGCGTCTGATGAACGCGTATTTCGTTACCTGCACAGGTTATGAGGCTGATGATGACGGAACCGTTCGTGTTGTACACTGTACTTACGATCCGGAGACAAAGGGAGGAAACGCACCTGACGGACGTAAGGTAAAAGGAACCATCCACTGGGTGGAGGCTTCCCACGCAGGAGAAGCGGTTGTTCGTCTTTATGAGAATATTGTGGATGAGGAAAAGGGGGTCTATGACAAGGAGACAGGGGAACTGAATCTGAATCCGAACTCTCTTACAACACTTACGGCATATGTAGAGCCTGCACTGATGGAGGCGAAGGGATACGACAGCTACCAGTTTGTGAGAAACGGTTTCTTCTGTGCAGATGTGCACGATTCCAAAGAAGGTGCTCCGGTATTTAACCGTATCGTATCTTTAAAGAGTTCTTTCAAGCTTCCCAAGGCCTGACAGAAAAGGAATTTCAAAAACAGGCGTGTCCTTTTGAGAGGAACATGCTTGAAATAAACAAAAGTAAAAAATCGTGGAGGGTACTAAGATGAAAAAGCTGTATGTAGCCAAAAAAGATGCATGTATGGCATGCAAGGCATGTGAAATCGCCTGTTCCGAGGCATTTTACAAAGAATTTAATGAAAACCTGTCATGTATTCACATTTCTGTGAAAAAAGACGGAGTGACACCAAAGCCGGTGACCTGCGTACAGTGCGGAAAATGTGCAGAGGCATGTCCGGAGGGTGCTATCACCCAGAATGCAAAGGGAGTCTACATGATCAACAAAAAGAAATGTGTAGGCTGCGGAAAATGTGCAGAAGCCTGTCCGTTTGGCGTATTGGTGAAGGCTGAGGATAAAGAGTTCGCCAGCAAATGTATTGCCTGCGGAATCTGTGCAAAAGCCTGCCCAATGGATGTCCTGGAAATCAAAGAAGCATAATGATAAAAGAACCGGCAGCGAAGTTTCAGTGATGAACTTCTCTGCCGGCTGTTCTTTATTAATCAATTTTAAATTAATCAATTTTAATGGAATCTGATTCCTCAGCTTCCTCATTCTCCTCTGTCTCTTCAGCGGAATCTCCGATTTCATCGGCAGGCTCCTCAGCGGCTTCTTCAGCTGGTACATCTTCGCTTTCGGAAGGCTCCCAGGATGCAAAAGCCTCATGTCCGTCCCGGCTGTCTTCTCCTGATTTGTTCACAGAAACGGCATCGTCATCAAAGTCATCTTCAAAATCAGGTCCTTCAGCAACTGGCTTTTTCTTCATCAGAACTGCAGCCACAGCTCCGGCTGCCGCTGCCGTAAGAGCACCAATTGCTACCATACCCCAATATTTGTTCATTTTTGCCATATAAGTTTCATACTCCTTTCAGATATTCGCCCTCTACCAAATCTTTTTGTAAAATAAAGGTTGTTTCTATTGTAATACTTTTTACCCAAAAAGAAAAGAAAAAATGTAAAGAAAAAAATCGGTTGCACCTGCATTTTGGAGGCGTTATACTATTAGGGCAGAAAAGGAGACATTATGGAAAAAATTGTATTGGCATCTGCCTCTCCCAGACGTAAGGAACTACTGGAACGGGCAGACTTGAAATTTACCGTAGTTCCCTCCTCGGGAGAGGAAGAAATCGGGGGAGGTACACCGGATCAGGTGGTGGAAAATCTGTCCCGCAGCAAAGCTTTTTCCGTGGCAGAGGAATTAAAAAGAGAAAAAGAAGTGAAGCTGGTCATTGGAGCAGATACCATAGTAGCTTTTCAGAATCACATTCTGGGAAAACCTGTTGACGAACAGGATGCCTTTGACACCCTTACGAGGCTTTCCGGAAATTCCCATCAGGTTTATACCGGTGTTACGGTTTTGATAAGAAAATGGGATGCATGGGAAGAACATACCTTCAGCGAGAGGACGGATGTGCATTTTTATTCCGTATCAGAGGAGGAAATCCGGGATTATATCTGCACAGGAGAGCCGATGGACAAAGCAGGAAGCTATGGCATACAGGGAAGATTCGGCGTGTATGTAAAGGGTATCGAAGGAGATTATAACAATGTAGTGGGGCTTCCGGTTGGAAGACTGTTTTACGAAATGAAAAAAATCGGAATCGACATGAGAGGAATGGGAAGATGATTAAAGCTTGTATTTTTGACCTGGACGGGACATTGGCGTATACACTGGACTCCATGGCCTGTGTTGCGAATGAAGTGATGGAACGATTTTCTTTAAAACCTCAGCCAGTGGAGAATTTTAAGTATTATTGCGGAAATGGTGCAGATACGCTGATCCGGCGATGCCTGGCCGATGCAGGAGATGAGAAACTTGAACATTATGAGGAAGCGAGAAAGCTTTACCGGGAGATGTTTGATATAGATCCACTTTACAAGGTGAGCCATTATCCGGGAATGCCCGAAACGATCAAAGCCCTGAAATCCCGGGGCGTAAAGATTGCCGTGTGTTCCAATAAGCCGCATATTGCCACCGTAAAGGTTGTACAGGAGATGTTTGGAGACGAATTTGACGTGGTGATCGGGCAAAGCGATGCTCTTCGGAAAAAGCCGGCTCCGGATGAACCCTTAAAGGCAGCAGAAGAGTTGGGAGTAAAGCCGGAAGAATGTATGTACTTCGGAGACACCGGCACGGATATGCAGACCGGAAACGCTGCAGGAATGTACACAGTCGGCGTCCTCTGGGGATATCGGGACAAAAAGGAACTGGTGGAAAACAAAGCGCAGGAGCTTCTGGAGAAGCCGGAAGAAATATTAAAGCTTTACGAGGAGAGAAAAAATGATTAAGCTGATAGCAAGTGATCTGGACGGAACTTTATTACTGAATGGGGCACAGAAGCTTCCAGAGGATATTTTTCCATTGATCCGCAGGCTGAAGGAAATGGGAATCCTGTTTGCGGCAGCCAGCGGCAGACAGTATAACAATATGAAACGCCTGTTTGCGCCCGTGGTATCGGATATGGCTTTTATCTGTGAAAACGGTGCGGTAGCGTTCTGGAAAGACGAGCTTTTATATGAAAATTTTTTTGACAGGAACCTGATGATGGATATTCTGAAGGCTGTGGAGGAAAGAAAAGATACAGAATTTACCTGCTCCACCAAGGATTATCATTATATCATGCCAAAAACGGAAGAATTCAGAAAACTTTTGCAAAATGAGGTGAAAGTGGACTGTAAGATTATCAGCAGCGCGGATGAGATTACAGAGCCGTGCGTGAAAATGGCAGTTTATGATAAGGAAGGTGTCACGGACGAGGCGCTCGAATACTGGAAAGAACGGTTTTCTGACCGATGCCGGGTGGTAACCTCCGGATTTGCGTGGATTGATTTTATTCCTTTTGGAACGAATAAGGCAAATGGCGTGAAAAAATTTCAGGAAATGCTTCGTATTTCTCCGGAAGAATGCGTGGTTTTCGGAGATGAATACAACGATATTGAGATGCTGCAGGCGGTAAAATACAGTTTCGCCATGTCACATTCCAAAGCAGGAGTCCGGGCCGAAGCACATTACGAGACGGACCGGGTGCAGCCGGTGCTGGAAAAGCTGATCGCAGCCAATGGTAAAATGGAGGAGGTAGTTTGAGATGTACACAGAAGAATGTATCCAGACATTTCTGGAAAAACAGGGGCAGCTCTTTGACGAGCCGGTAGCGGAAAATTATGAAGAAGCGGAGGCATTCCTGGAAGACTGCATGGCCGTAGTAGTGGATTCCATTCGTGAAGTACGGGAATATCTTTCCGGAATGGGTGCTGACGTAGACGGGATGACGGAAGACGACCTGAAAGAAGCAAGCGAGGTCTTTTCCATCCCGGACGGGACATATCTGATCGTAGAGGGATGACAGCAGGCAAATCCAGATTACATGAAGCAGGGGAAGTCTGCTATAATGTAACCAAACATAATCATGAGTAAGAAAAATATGAAAATACTTGTGAATTATATTGAAAAAATGTTACAATAGTGTTACAATCTGAAAGTGACAGGGAATGTAAAGGAGGATGGCATATGAAGCCGAAGAAAATTTTATCAGTGATCATGACCTTTATCATGATGCTTTCCCTGCTTCCGTCTCTCGTATTTGCAGCGGCAGAACCGGCAGGAAAGCTGGATGGCAAGCTGAAAATCAAAGGTACGGCAGCCGTGGGAAGTGTCCTGAGCGCCGATTATGTGAAGGTGACACCGGAGGGACTTACCGATGATTATGTAAGCTTTTCCTGGTCCAGAATGGTTGGAGACCAGATTACAGAGGTAAGTAAGGAAAAGACATATACTCTGGTGGATGAGGATCTGGGAAACAAGATTGAATTAAAAATCACCGGTCTGGAAGAACTGGGAGTTACCGGAGAACTGAAGGCAAATACGGTGGCAATCGTGGCGACACCGGAAGAAGCTCCGGAAGAGACAACCGAGGAAAAACCAGAAGAGGCAATTGAGCCGGGAGAAGCAGAAGAACCGGCGACGGAAGATGAGCCGGCAGAGGAACCGGGAAATGAAGAAGGGGTACTTGTGCTGGGTGAATCCTCAGAGGATGATGGGGATCTGCAGGAAATGGGAGAAGCACCGGATTCTGCGGATGAGATGCAGCCGTCAGACGGACCGGAATATTCCGTGCCGGATGAAGCAGGTACAGAATCTTCCGAAGAAATTACAGTGAATGACGAGGTTATTGAAATCGGTACAGAGGAAACTCTGGTGGTTCCGCAGAATGCAGAGCCGTTAACCTACTCCGCAGAAGCTGTTGTGGAAAGTGAAACCGGCAGCCTGGAATTTGGCAGTCTGGATGAAGGCTACACAGAGATTCCGGAGGCACAGTATGTGACGATTAAAAACAATGGTACCGGAGAACTCAATTTTAAACCGATCGCACCTGATCACTTTATGGCCCAGGATATTACGGAGCCTCTTCCGGCAGGAGAGAGTGTCAATGTCTGGATTCAGCCGAGAGAAGGTGTGGCAGCAGGTACTTATGCAGATACCATTACCTATGAGACAGAAGAAGGTGCAGAGGTATCCTTTGGGGCAAATCTCATTGTGAATGCAGTTGCGCCGCTTGAAGAGACACCGGAACCGGCACCGGCCAATGTACAGGTTACAGACGGAGATCTGAATTTCGGTACCATCAAACAGGGACAGACAGTGGAGCCGAGAATGATCAGACTGGCAAACGCCGGAGAAGAAGCAGTTACCATATTGCTTCCGGTAAGCAGCTACTATACGATTTCCACAGATGGAAATCTGGAACTGCAGCCGGGCGATTCAATCGTTCTGAATGTGGCACCAAATCCGACAGAGGTTGGAGATTATACGGAAGAGATTCCGGTGAAGAAAGCAGAATCTGAGGAAGTTTTGTGCACGGTTACTGCAGCATTCGCAATCGAAGAAGCAGACAGACCTGCACTTACTGCAAATGTTACAGGTCTCACCTTTGAAAATAAGGAAGAGGGATATGCAGAGGCACCTGCAGCTCAGACGGTTACCCTGACCAACACCGGAAATGTAGCGCTTACCGGCATTACAGTGGAAGCCGCCGGACAGGAGTTCAGCGTAAGCGGACTTTCTGCAGACGCAGCAGATGTGAATGGCACGGTAACCTTCAATGTGGCTCCTGTTTTGGGACTGAAAGAGGGTACCTATACTCAGATCATCACAGTTAAGAGTGCAGAAGCAGAGGCGGTTACTCTGACGGCGACCTTTACCGTAACGGCAGTACCGGTCAAACTTACTGCAGTCAATAAACCAAGCGACATCAGCCTTCCGAATGGTGTGGAGAAATCCGCATCCGGCCTGAAACTTCCGTCTTCCATTACCATCGAGACAAATAAGGGAAGCATGGCGGCAGCTGTGACATGGGATGTGAAGGGCTGCGCTTATAACCAGAAAACGACAGATGTTCAGAAATTTTCCGTAAAAGGTACGGTTACTCTTCCGGATGGTGTGACCAATCCGGATAATCTGAATCTGATCACTTCTGTGAATGTGACGGTACGCCGTGGTGTAAAACTTGCGGATGCAGCCAATAATGCGATCACAGGAATCAGCTCTGACGGAGCATATACAACAGAAACCAAGATTACCTTTACGGCAGTTGGTGCCGGTATGGATAATGCAGACCCGATCAACGGCGATACCAGATACCTTCCTCTTAACTGGTCAGTTCTGGAGGCAAGAAGCTGGGATGCTGCACCATACTCCGCAACCTTCCGCATGGGTAAGAACGGCAGCTATACACTGACCGTTACATTTAATCAGCAGAAGTTTGATGGAAGCAACTGGGTAAACACTGGCGTACAGGATACCAAGCAGGTGAACTTTACTGTGGCAGCTGCAGCAGGTCAGACCCTGACACCAGCGGCTGATAAGACTGATGCAAACCAGAAAAAGGCAGTTCAGACCGGAGACAATACCCCGATTTTACCATTCGTCATCATTCTTGTGGCAGCAGTGGTTCTGATTGCCGGGATCCTGGTTTACCGCAGTAAGAAAAGATAAGATTCATGCAGAATATGGAAAATGAGAAGGGCGTCCTCAGGGCGCCCTTTGTAATGCAGAAAAGTTTAAAAATAAAATTGCTAGCACTCATTAAAAATGAGTGCTAATTTTTTCTTGACTTTTTGATAAAATGGTATTACTATATACCTTAGAATTTTAAGACAATGAATAAAGGAGTGTGAGCTGCATGGCTGAAAAGCATGGTAGTTTATCAATTAACAGTGAAAATATTTTTCCAATTATTAAGAAATGGTTATATTCCGACCATGACATCTTCGCAAGAGAGATGATTTCCAATGGATGTGACGCCATTACGAAGTTAAAGAAACTGGATGTGATGGGAGAGTACACACTTCCGGATGATTATAAGGCAAAGATTGAAGTAATTGTCAATCCGGAGGAGAAAACTCTGAAATTCATTGATACCGGTATTGGTATGACTGCTGATGAGGTGGAGGAGTATATCACCCAGATCGCATTTTCCGGTGCTACTGAATTTCTGGAAAAATATAAGGATAAGACGACAGATGATCAGATCATTGGTCATTTCGGTCTGGGATTCTATTCTGCATTCATGGTTGCCGATGAGGTTCATATTGATACTCTTTCCTATAAAGAAGGAGCTACACCGGTACACTGGACCTGCGATGGCGGTACAGAATATGATATGCAGGATGGCAATAAGAATACAGTTGGTACGGAGATCACTCTGTTTCTGAATGAAGACAGCGTGGAATTTTCCAATGAATACAGAATGCGTGAGGTGATTGAGAAATATTGTTCCTTCATGCCGGTTAATATTTATCTTTCCAAAGCAAATGCAGAACAGGAATATGAGACCATTGACGAGTCTGAACTTCGCGAAGATGATGTAGTGGTGGAACGTATCCATGAGGAAGCGAAAACAGAAGAAAAAGAAAATGACAAAGGGGAAAAAGAAATCGTAGAGGTTTCTCCGGCCAAAGATAAAGTAAAGATCAACAAACGTCCGGTGTCCTTGAGTGATCCGAATCCACTGTGGATGAAGCATCCAAACGAATGTACAGATGAGGAGTACAGGGAATTTTACCGCAAGGTATTTATGGATTATAAAGAGCCATTGTTCTGGATCCATCTGAATATGGATTATCCGTTCAACTTAAAAGGTATTCTGTATTTTCCGAAGATCAATACAGAATATGATTCCATTGAAGGCACGATCAAACTGTATAACAATCAGGTATTTATCGCAGATAACATCAAGGAAGTCATTCCGGAATTCCTGCTTCTGCTGAAGGGTGTTATTGACTGTCCGGATCTGCCGCTGAATGTTTCCAGATCTGCTCTTCAGAACGATGGATTTGTACAGAAGATTTCCGAGTACATTACCAAGAAAGTTGCGGACAAGCTTACCGGTATGTGCAAGACAGACCGTGAATCCTACGAAAAATACTGGGATGACATCAGCCCATTCATTAAATTCGGATGCATCAAAGATACAAAATTTGCAGATAAGATGAATGATTACATTCTCTTTAAAAATATAGACGGCAAATATCTGACACTGAAAGACTGCATTGAGGAGAATAAGAAACCGGAAGAAAAGGCTGAGGGAGAGGAAACAACCGAGGATACAGAAAATACCGAAGGTGCTGAAACTGCAGATGAGAAAAAGGAAGATGATTCTGTCGAAAACAAAGAGCCGGAGAAAACGACTATTTTCTATGTAACGGACGAAGTTCAGCAGAGCCAGTACATCAATATGTTCCGTGAAGCGGGTAAAGATGCGGTCATTCTGAAGCACAACATTGATACACCATTTATTTCTCACATGGAGCAGAAGGATGAAACAATTCAGTTTAAGAGAATTGACGCAGATCTGACAGAAGAACTTCGTGAGGATGGAGAGACAGATGAGGAGATGGCAAAATCTCTCACGGATATTTTCCGCAGCAGCCTGAAGAACGACAAACTGGAAGTGCGTGTGGAGAAACTGAAAAATGAGAATGTGGCAGCAATGATGACTCTTTCTGAGGAGAGCCGCCGTATGCAGGATATGATGAAAATGTACAATATGTACGGCATGGATCCGGGTATGTTTGGCGGACAGGAGACACTGGTGCTCAATGCAAACCATCCGCTGGTACAGTTTGTAGTTGATCATAAGAAATCTTCCAAAGTGCCGGTTATCTGTGAGCAGCTGTATGACCTGGCAATGTTAAGCCATAAACAGCTTTCTCCGGAGGAAATGACACGATTTGTTCAGAGGAGCAATGAGATTCTTCTTATGCTTACAAAATAATCTGCTCAATTTTTCATGGCAGATGAAGAATACTTACAGCTCTTCGAATAGTATCTGATTTTGATGGAAAAAATCCAGAACCGTATGATCCCAGAGCTGTTCCAGCTGTTTGTCCTGCACAAAGGTATAAAAGGAAGTACCGGTGGTGCAGAGGAGCATTTTGTTCTTGTACTGAAGATTGAGATAAAGTCCCCGGAGACTGTCCACAGGCAGTCCGGGGGCTTCTCTTTCGATAAGAGTTTTTGCTTTTTTGGAAGAAAGCTGAAACACGATCTTGAAATAAAGCGGGGGACGCTTTCCGCGAATAATAAAATGGCAGTAAGGCTTCACTTCTGCCCAGAGAGAATAAATTCTGTGGGTGCTGTCCAGAATTTCCTGCTGCTCCGTATCAAAAAAATCTTTCTGCAGCTTTCCGTCGATGGAAAACAGATTGTAAGTGGAAATATCTGCACTGTTCAGCCAGAAATGGTCAAATACATTTCCAATAAACAATTTATTGGTGAAATCTTTCAAATCCGAAATTTTTAACGCAAGCATCTCATAACTCCCTTCCAGTCAGTAATACTTATTATAAAACAATCCCCAAAAAAAGAACAGAGTTTTTACAAAAAGTCTTTTCAAATGTGCAGCAGTATGTTAATATAGATGTGGTATTTGAAACTACATATAATAGAAAAGAGGACGATATTTTGAGTTACAAAATTGTGATAGATAGCTGTGGAGAACTTCTGGAGGAATGGAAGAAGGATACAGAGCATTTTGAATCGGTTCCGTTGACCCTTACAGTAGGGGGAGAAGATATTATCGATGATGCCAGCTTTAATCAGGCAGAGTTTTTAAAAAAAGTAGCAGAATGCCCGGAGTGCCCGAAATCGGCATGTCCATCTCCGGAGCGTTTCAGGAAAGCCTTTGATTGTGAAGCGGAACATGTTTATTGTGTAACGCTTTCAGCCGAGCTGAGCGGTTCCTACAGCAGTGCAGTCCTTGGGAGAAGCCTTTTGCATGAGGAGCAGCCGGATAAGAAGATCCATATTTTCAATTCACGGTCTGCATCCATCGGACAAACGCTGATTGCAATGAAAATTCAGGAATGTGAGGAAGCGAGGCTTCCGTTTGAAGATGTGGTAAGTGTGGTTGAAAAATACATTGAAGGGCAGAATACTTTTTTTGTACTGGAAAATCTGGAAACACTGCGGAAAAATGGACGCCTTAGCAAAGTGAAAGCGTTGGTGGCATCTGCTCTCAAAATCAAACCCGTGATGGGCGCCACACCGGAGGGAACGATCTGTCAGCTTGACCAGGCCCGCGGCATGAATAAGGCCCTGGTAAAAATGGTGGAGCATATTATGGAGAAAACCGTGGACAGTGAACATAAGGTCCTGGCGATTTCGCACTGCAACAGTGAAAAAAGAGCGCAGATGTTAAAAGAGGCGCTTCAGGAAAAAATGAAAGTGGCAAAAATCGTTGTTCTGGACACAGCCGGGGTCAGCAGTATGTATGCAAATGACGGAGGCATCATTGTGGCAGTATAATTTTCCGTGGAATTCGCTTGGCTCTTTTCTTTTGGTGAAGAATGTGCTATAATAACCAAAATAAAATTTGAGTCGACACGACAAAAGGAGATAGATTATGAGCCAGAAGAAAGTTGACGCTTATAAAGAGCAAAAAGCAAACCGTGCGAAGATTATGAAAAAGGAGAAGTGGATCCTCAGACTGGAGAAGCTTGCTGCACTGGCAGTGTGCATTGCTGCTGTTTGCTGGATTGGCTTTTCTGTATATGGGAAAGTGACCGATGGAAAGGAAGAAGTGAAGGTAGAGACCGTTATGGACACTTCCGCATTGGATGATTATCTTTCCGGTATCGAGGAAGCAGAATAAAATTTAAATAAAGCTGAATAAGGCAAGAAAAATCCCCGGATGAGAAATCCGGGGGTTTTTGTTTGCGTCATTAGGTTTATTCTGCAAGGTTTACAAATTTAATTTCTTATAATTTTGTAACATTAGCAGCCTGCATTCCACGAGCGCCTTCGGTCAGATCGTAAGTTACAGCCTGGCCTTCCTCAAGAGACTTGAAACCTTCGCCGTTGATTGCGGAAAAATGAACGAATACGTCTGCTCCGTCTTCGCCGGTGATAAAACCGTAACCTTTTTCAGCGTTGAACCATTTTACAGTTCCTTTGTTCATTTTGTTACCTCCATAAAAAATAAAAGTTAAAAAGCAGTTTTCTGGCGAAAAAAATCACCAGATTTTACAGACTATATCATGTAATATATAATCTCTAAAAACTAGTGATTTTACATCAAATAATCTTGGTCTTTTTAAGATTATATAACCTGATTGCTGAAATGTCAAGAATTATTCGGAAGAATAATCCATCTAAAAAAGGGCTTTATTAAATTGTGGTTTTCGTGTATTATGTAGATTAGAGAAGTGCGAAATAATTCCAGAAGGGAGAGATTCATATGGGTATTCTGATTCGGGGAGGCCGTATTGTAGATGCAGCCACGGACACCGATATGATAGGAGATATTTACCTGGACGATGGAATGATTCAGGAAATCGGCGAAAAGCTGACAGAAAAGGAAAAAAATGATCGGGTCATTGATGCACACGGATGTATTGTCATGCCGGGCATTATTGACCTGCATGTACATCTCCGGGATCCGGGACAGACATATAAGGAAGATATTGAAAGCGGAGCAAAAGCGGCAGCCAGAGGCGGGGTGACTACTGTAGTCGCGATGCCGAATACTTCTCCGGTAATTGACAGCCCGGATCGGGCAAACTATGTAAAAAATAAGGCGGCCCAGGTATCCGGTATCCACGTTTTGCAGGCAGGCGCTATGACAAAGGGAGAACTGGGAAAAGAACTGGCTGATATTGCCGGTATGGCAGAGGCTGGAGTACCGGCGCTTTCCGAGGACGGTAAATCTGTTATGGACAGTAAGCTTTGCAAAGAAGCTATGAAGGAGGCTGTAAAAGCTGGCCTGCCTGTTTTTGACCATTGTGAGGACCTTACCCTTCGGGGAAACGGATGTATGAATGATGACGAAAATGCCAGACGTCTGGGATTGCCAGGCATCAGCAATTCTGTGGAGGATGTGATCGCAGCAAGGGATATCATTCTGGCCTGCGAAACAGGAGCAAAGCTTCATCTTTGCCATTGCTCCACAGAAGGCGTCGCAAAAATCATGCAGCACGTAAAGGAAAGCGGGATTAAAAATGTAACTGCAGAGGTGTGCCCGCACCATTTTATCCTGACCTCTGATGATATTAAAAGAGATGACCCGGATTTTAAGATGAATCCGCCCCTTCGTACGAGAAAAGATGTGGAAGCGTTGAAAGAGGGACTGAAAAAAGGCTATATCGATGTGATCAGTACGGATCATGCACCGCACAGCCAGAAGGACAAAACCGGTTCCATGAAAAATACGGCGTTCGGAATCGTAGGTCTGGAGACGAGCCTGGCATTAAGCTACACAGCGCTGGTGGAAAAGGGTGTTCTCACCATGAAGCAGCTGGTGGAGAAGATGTGTAAAAATCCCGCGGAGATTCTGGGACTGGACTGCGGTACTTTAGAGGCAGGACATCCTGCGGATGTAATTGTGGTGGATGTGGAGCATCCTTATAAAATAGATAAAACGCAGTTTGCCTCCAAGGGCCGGAATACCCCATTTGACGGGCGGGAAGTAAAAGGCAAAGTTCTTTATACGATCTGCGACGGCAAAATCGTATATCAGCAGAACTGATGTATGATGAGGTACCGAAAAAATCATATACAGGATAATAAACTTTTAAAATAGAAACTGACATTTAGGAGGAAGAATTCATGATTAACAAGCTGATTGAAAAGATTCAGAAGACAAACGCTCCCATCGTGGTAGGCCTTGATCCCATGATGAACTATATTCCAAAACACATTCAGGAAGCGGCATTTAAGGAATTCGGAGAAACTCTGGAGGGTGCTGCAGAAGCTGTCTGGCAGTATAACAAAGGAATCGTGGATGCGACCTGTGATCTGATTCCGGCTGTAAAACCGCAGATTGCCATGTATGAGCAGTTTGGGATTCCTGGACTGATGGCATATAAAAGAACCGTTGACTACTGCAAATCCAAAGATCTTGTCGTGATCGGAGACATTAAGCGCGGAGATATCGGCTCCACTTCTGCAGCTTATGCAGTGGGACATCTTGGCAAAGTCCAGGTGGGAAGCAAAACCTATGCAGGATTTGACGAGGATTTCGCTACCGTGAATCCATACCTTGGTTCAGACGGTGTGAAGCCATTTATCGAGGTCTGTAAGGAAGAAAAGAAAGGAATCTTTGTCCTGGTAAAGACTTCCAATCCTTCCAGCGGAGAGTTTCAGGACAGAATCATAGAAGGACGCCCTCTGTATGAGTGGGTCGGCGAGATGGTAGCCAAATGGGGAGAAGACCACATGGGTGATTCCTACAGCTATGTAGGTGCTGTTGTGGGCGCGACCTATCCGGAAATGGGAAAGGTGCTCCGTAAGCTTATGCCGAAAACCTTTATTCTGGTGCCGGGTTACGGTGCTCAGGGCGGAAAAGGAAAGGATCTCGTTCATTTCTTTAATGAAGACGGACTTGGCGCCATTGTGAATTCCTCCCGTGGTATTATTGCTGCCTATAAACAGGAAAAATATGCCCAATTTGGAGAAGAAGGGTATGCAGATGCAGCACGCCAGGCCGTAAAGGATATGATCGCGGACATTTCCGGCGCACTGGAAAACCGCCAGGAGGCATAGTATGAGCAAAAAAGCAAAAGAAACATGTACCATCATACGTCAGGAGCGTATCGGAACAGATATTTACAGCATGTGGCTTCAGACACAGACCATTGGGAAAAATGCACAGCCGGGACAGTTTGTTTCTCTCTATACCAGAAACGGCAGCAAGCTTCTTCCGCGTCCTATCAGTCTCTGTGAGATTGACAGGGAAGAGGGAAGGCTGCGCATTGTATATCGTGTGACCGGAAAAAATACCGGTACAGAAGAATTTTCCCGCCTTCATGCGAAGGTTCCGGTGGAGGTGCTGGGACCGCTGGGAAACGGCTTCCCTCTTGAAGAAGTAAAAGGAAAAAGAGTCTTTCTCATGGGCGGCGGTATCGGAATCCCTCCCATGCTGGAGACCATGAAACAGCTGGAAGGAGAAAAAACAGCCATTCTCGGATATCGGGATGAACTGTTTTTGAATACGGAATTTGAAAAATATGGAAAGGTATATATTGCCACTGAGGACGGCTCTGCCGGCACAAAGGGCAATGTGATGGATGCCATCCGGGAAAATGATCTGGAGGCAGACGCGATTTTTGCCTGCGGACCGAAACCAATGCTGCGTGCTATCAAGGCATATGCACTGGAGAAAAATATTCCCTGCTGGATTTCCATGGAGGAACGCATGGCATGCGGAATCGGCGCCTGTCTGGGATGTGTCTGCCAGTCCACAGAGGTTGACGGGCATTCCCATGTGCACAATAAGAGAGTATGCAAGGATGGCCCTGTATTCCTCAGTACGGAGGTGGAGTTATGAGTAAGACAAGTGTGACCCTTGCCGGAGTGGAACTGAAAAATCCGGTGATGACGGCCTCCGGAACCTTTGGTTCAGGGGAAGAATACAGTGAATTTGTGGATCTGAATCAGCTGGGAGCGGTTGTGACCAAAGGCGTGGCAAATGTACCATGGCCGGGAAATCCCACACCCCGTATAGTGGAAACGGCGGGCGGCATGCTCAATGCCATCGGTCTGCAGAATCCGGGAATTGACGTATTCTGCAGCCGGGATATTCCTTTCCTGAAAAAATATGATACAAAGATTATTGTGAATGTATGTGGAAAATCTACGGAGGATTACTGCGAGGTTGTGGAAAGACTGGCGCAGGAACCGGTAGATTTGTTGGAAATCAACGTTTCCTGCCCCAACGTAAAAGAGGGAGGAATTGCATTCGGACAGAATCCCAAAGCGCTGGAGGCAATTACAAAAGAAGTGAAAAAGCGTGCAAAGCAGCCGATTATCATGAAACTGAGCCCGAATGTGACGGATATCACCGAGATGGCCAGAGCTGCCGAAGCAGGCGGTGCAGATGTTTTATCTCTTATTAATACGATCACAGGAATGAAAATTGATATCAACCGCCGTACTTTTGCACTGGCAAATAAGACCGGCGGCATGTCAGGACCGGCAGTGAAACCGGTAGCAGTCCGTATGGTTTATCAGGTTGCAAATGCGGTAAAACTTCCGATCATCGGAATGGGCGGAATTGCAAGTGCAGAGGATGCACTGGAATTTATCATGGCAGGCGCGACTGCGGTTTCCGTGGGAACTGCCAATTTCTTTAACCCGTATACCACGCAGGAAGTGGTAAAGGGAATCGAGGAGTTTATGGCACGTCAGAAGGTGGAGGACATCCACGAACTGATCGGCTGTGTGAAATAGTTGGGAAAAATGGAGGACATGGGATTATGGAAGCTTACAAACAGGAATTTATTGAATTTATGATTGACTGCAACGTATTGAAATTCGGAGATTTTGTGACAAAATCAGGCCGTAAAACTCCGTTTTTTGTAAACACCGGATTTTACCGTACCGGAGCTCAGCTTCGCAGACTTGGTCAGTATTATGCAAAAGCAATTGAAAATAAATTCGGACTGGATTTTGACGTTTTGTTCGGACCAGCATACAAAGGGATTCCGCTGAGTGTTGCCGCTACCATGGCAATCAGTGAGGAATACGGCAAAGACATCCGCTACTGTTCCAATCGTAAGGAAGTAAAGGATCACGGAGACAAGGGAATCCTTCTGGGAAGCCCAATTCAGGATGGAGACAAGGTGGTCATCATCGAGGATGTGACCACAGCCGGAACTTCTATCCAGGAGACCCTTCCGATCATCAAGGCCCAGGGAAATGTAGAGCCTGTCGGTCTGGTAGTATCCGTAGACCGTATGGAGCGCGGACAGGGGACGAAGAGTGCTCTGAAAGAAATTGAGGAAAAATATGGCCTGAAGACGACTGCAATCGTTACCATGGCGGAAGTGGTGGAGCATCTTTATAACAAAGAATACAAGGGTAAGGTGATCATTGACGACACTCTGAAAGCTGCAATTGATGCATATTACCAGCAGTACGGAGCAGAATAAAGGAAAAAGGAGAAGTTTCAGATGATGAATGAAAAAACTTATAAAACCATGTCATCAGCCGGGACAGCAGGTCTGGTACTGGGGATTATCACTCTGGTGACAGGAATCGTGACCGGGATTCTCATGATCGTAAATGGAGCAAGGCTCCTGAAAGAAAAATCTGATATTCTGATATAAAAATGTCCAAAAAGCCACAGGATGCGACCTGTGGTTTTTCGGTCTGCTTTGGATAGGGGAAAATATTGAAAAAGAATAGAAAAAGTATTATCCGGAGCGTTGGAGTTGTACTGTATATTGTGTATATACTCCTGCTGCTGTATTTTTTGTTTTTTTCTGAAAAATATGGGAGAGTACCGCAGGAGGAGCGGGAATACCGTTATAATCTTGTACCTTTTATGGAAATCCGAAGGTTCTGGATTTACCGGGATAAAGTTGGAACAACAGCATTTTTAACAAATATCTTTGGTAATGTGCTGGCGTTTATTCCTTTTGGCTTCATTCTGCCCATTATTTCAGAAAAAATGAGAAATGGATTTCTGATCTGCATATCCGGACTGGAATTAAGCCTGACAGTGGAATGTATTCAGCTGATAACCAGGGTCGGGTGCTTTGATGTGGATGACCTGATTTTGAATACTCTCGGAGCAGCACTGGGATACCTCCTTCTGGTCATCTGCAATCATCCAAGGAGAAAAAAATATCATGGCAAGAAGATATAGATATTCATTTACAAAGAAAAAAGAGGCCGGAAAGGGAAAACTGTCGGTGGGATTGGCTGTGGCCTCACTGGTGTTTTTTGCAGCGGCAGTTACGCTGGCGCTGATTCTGGAAGGAAGCTTTGGTTTCATCATCGGAAGCATGAGCCTTTTTGCTGCGCTTCTTTCTGTTTATGGATTTATTATGGGACTGAGGAGCTTTTCAGAGGAAGGAAAAAGCCACAGAACAAGCATTATCGGTTCTATTTCAAATGGCATTATTATGATTGTGTGGCTTGGAATTTATCTGACGGGGGTGTAACACATGGATGAAAGATTAAAACAGCAGATGGATTTTATCCTGGAAGTGGATAAGGTGAAAAATATAATGCGGCAGACTTATCTGGCGGATGGGAAAAGAAAAGAAAATGATGCGGAGCACTCCTGGCATCTGGCACTTATGGCAGTGCTTTTAAAAGAGTACGCCAATGAAGAGGTGGACCTTGCGAAGGTGATTCCCATGGTTCTGGTTCATGACCTGGTGGAGATTGACGCAGGAGATACCTATGCTTACGATGAAGCAGGAGCAGCCACAAAGGAAGAAAGAGAAAAAAAGGCGGCAGACCGTATTTACGGGATCCTTCCCAAAGACCAGGGAAAATGGCTGTATGGTCTGTGGCAGGAATTTGAGGCTTACGAAACTCCGGAAGCCAAATTTGCCCATGTGCTGGACAACAGCCAGCCGCTTTTTCTGAACGATGCCTCTGACGGTATCAGCTGGACGGAACATGGAGTAAAGAAAAGCCAGATTTATAAAAGAAACCGCCGTACCGGGGAAGGCTCTGAAAAAATCTGGGAGTATATGCAGGAACTGATAGAAAAACATATCCGTCTGGGACATGTGATCGATGACATGAAGGAAGAACAGGAGTGAAATGCATGGATGATTTTTTAGAAGAACGTTATGAACTTGCGAAACTGAGAATCGCTCAGATCGTAACGGAAGAAGCGGCAGCAGAGCCTTTTCGTGATTTTTTTCAGAAGACAGCCGCCTTTCTGGAAAAAACCATTCAGGTGATGGATGCGGATAATTCTGACCTTTCCCTGGATGAGCTGCAAAAACAAAACCACTCTCTCTATGAGGATATACTGGAAGAAAATTATGATACAAGCTATGGAAATCCGGCTTATGCGGCAAAAATGCTGGGAGAATATGGAAAAGATTTTTCTTTTCTTTATGCAGAACTGCGTGGGGCAATTGCGTATGCCAGTGAACATGATCTTTGGAACATGACGGTGGTACTGGAGCTTTTCCTGGAAGTGTATGCAGCATTTGCGGAGGAAGAAGTTACACCTCACGGAAATTTCCCGTCAGAAGTTCCGAAGGAAAAAATAGTACGAGATATACTTTCTTCCTATGTAAATGATTACTGCCAGGATATGGTGGAACAGCATATACGAAGAAGCCTTGACCCGGAATGTGATTTCGCGGTAAAAATTATCATGGACTCTGACCTTTCCGACCTTCGTTATCTGTATCGTTATGGCGAGTTCGTTTCAGAAAATGAGCTGGGTGCAGCACGTTTTTTAAACTCTCTTTCCCAGGAAGAAATTGATGCCATGGCAAAAACTTACACAGAAGGTTACCGGATGGGATTTGTGACGGGCAGAAAAGATATTTCGAAGAAAAAGACCGTAAATATCCGGTACAGCCTTGGCTTTGAGAGGATGGTTCGTTCGGCAATCCTTCAGTTTCGGAAAATGGGGCTGGAGCCGGTGATTTACCGTTATGCAACGCATGCAGTATGCAGGAGGGGACAGAGCCGTATCGGTTATACCGGAGGAATCCCCAATGCCCAGTATGATTATGACCACCGCCAGGATGCGGCATTGTTTCTGGATGCTGATTTTGTAAAGAGAAAGCTGCGTGCGCTGCAGACCTCTTATGAACAGTATAAGGAACTTGCCCTGGTTCATGGCGGACCGGCATGTATTGATACTTTCGGGGAAGCGCCTTTTTCTCCGGCAAGTACACCGGAAGCATGGAATTTCAGCGAGAGCCAGCAGAAGCTGGAACTGGAGCTTTCCAATGAATCCGGACAGATTACAAACCGCTACATCCCTGGGGATGAGAGAAGTTTTACCATCATTGCCTATCCGGTTCCGGAAATCGGGGGCAATTATGCAGAGATTTTCCGGGAAATCGTGAAAATCAATACGCTGGACTACACGCTGTACCAGCGAATCCAACAGACGATCATCGATACCCTGGATACCTGTGAGTGGGTTGAGATTAAGGGAAAAGGGGAAAACGAGACGAATCTGCTCGTTCATCTTCACACTCTGGAAGATCCGCAGAAACAGACGAATTTTGAAAACTGCGTGGCAGATGTGAATATCCCGGTAGGAGAAGTATTCACTTCTCCGGTCCTGGCGGGGACAGACGGTACTCTTCATGTAAAGAAGGTATATCTGGAAGGTCTGCAGTTTAAAGACCTGAAGCTGGTATTTGAAGGAGGGCAGGTGATTGACTATACCTGCGGCAATTTTGAAGATGAGGCGGAAAACCGGAAATATATTGAAGACAACATTCTTTTCCATCATCCGAAACTCCCAATGGGAGAGTTTGCCATCGGAACCAACACGACGGCCTATGTGGCGGCAGAAAAATATGGAATCGGGGACAAGCTGCCGATTCTGATCGCGGAGAAAATGGGACCGCATTTTGCAGTGGGAGATACCTGCTACAGCTGGGCGGAGGACACACCGGTATACAATCCGGATGGAAAAGAGATCATTGCCCGGGATAATGAGATTTCCATGCGCAGGAAAGACGATGTAAGCCAGGCATATTACGGATGTCATATGGATATTACCATTCCTTACGATGAACTTGGAAGCATCCGTGTCATTCACGGGGATGGAGAGAAAACTTCTATTATAGAAGACGGACGATTTGTCCTTCCGGGAACAGAAAAATTGAACATGCCTTTTGAAGTTTTCAGTTGACAGAAAAAGGGATTCTTAGTAGAATTTACGCTTAGAGAGGTAATCAGTGCCAGGGAGGGCAGAACCTTTCCTGGCATTGAAATTTATATACAAACAAAAGGAGAACATTATGCCAAAAGTAGGAATTGTGATGGGCAGCGATTCGGATATGCCGGTTATGAGTAAGGCGGCAGATATCCTGGAGAAGCTTGGAATTGATTACGAAATGAAAATTATCTCTGCACACAGAGAGCCTGACGTGTTCTTTGAGTATGCCAGAACAGCAGAAGAAAAAGGATTTAAGGTTATCATCGCAGGAGCAGGAATGGCAGCACATCTTCCTGGAATGTGTGCGGCAATCTTCCCGATGCCGGTTATCGGAATTCCTATGCACACCACTTCCCTTGGGGGAAGAGATTCTCTGTATTCCATTGTGCAGATGCCTTCCGGCATCCCGGTTGCCACGGTAGCCATTAATGGTGGTGCAAATGCAGGCCTTCTGGCTGCGAAAATCCTGGCAACTTCAGACGAGGAGCTGCTGGCAAGATTAAAAGCCTACAGCCAGGAATTAAAAGAACAGGTGGAAGCAAAAGATGCAAGACTTCAGGAAGTTGGTTATAAAAACTACTAAGCAGAATGAAACTTCCTTATAAATAAAATTATTTCGGAGGATAAAGAATATGGATTACAAGAATGCAGGCGTGGATATTGAAGCTGGTTATAAATCTGTGGAACTGATGAAGAAACATATCGCAAAGACCATGAGACCTGAGGTCCTGGGAGGAATCGGAGGATTTTCCGGCGCTTTTTCCATGAGCTCCTTTAAAGATATGGAAGAGCCGACTCTGGTATCCGGTACAGACGGTGTGGGAACGAAATTAAAGCTGGCATTTATCATGGACAAGCATGATACCGTGGGGATCGACTGCGTGGCCATGTGCGTGAATGATATCGCATGTGCAGGCGGAGAGCCGCTGTTTTTCCTGGACTACATTGCATGTGGAAAAAACTATCCGGAAAAGATCGCAGAAATTGTAAAAGGTGTTGCAGAGGGCTGTCAGCAGTCAAATGCTGCTCTGATCGGTGGAGAAACTGCGGAGATGCCGGGATTTTATCCGGTGGATGAGTACGACCTGGCAGGCTTTGCGGTAGGAATCGTGGATAAAAAAGACCTGATCACAGGAGAGGAATTAAATCCTGGCGACATGCTCATCGGTATGGCTTCCTCTGGTGTACACAGCAATGGATTCTCCCTTGTACGTAAGGTGTTTGAGATGACAAAGGAATCTCTGGATACCTATTATGACGAACTGGGAACCACTCTTGGAGAGGCTCTGATCGCTCCTACCAAGATTTATGTAAAAGCTTTGAAGAGTATTAAGGATGCAGGTGTCCGTATTCATGCATGCAGCCATATCACAGGCGGCGGTTTTTATGAAAACGTACCGCGTATGTTAAAAGAAGGTACCCGAGCAGTCATCGAAAAAGACAGTTATCCGGTACTTCCAATCTTTAAACTTCTGGCAAAGACCGGAAATATTGAAGAAAAAATGATGTACAATACTTATAATATGGGTCTTGGTATGGTAATGGCAGTAAATGCGGCAGACGTGGATAAGACCATGGAAGCAATCAGGGCAGCAGGCGAAACCCCATATGTGGTAGGACGCATTGAGGCAGGAGAAAAGGGAGTGACATTATGCTGAAAATAGCCGTGTTGGTATCCGGAGGCGGTACGAACCTTCAGGCTATTCTGGATGCTATTGACAGCGGAAAGATCACAAATGCTGAGGTTAAGATCGTAATCAGCAACAACCCGAATGCCTATGCCCTGAAGCGTGCCGAAAACCACGAGATCGAGGCTGTGTGCATCTCTCCGAAGCAGTTTGGAAACAGAGAGGAATTTCATAAGGCTCTTCTGGAGAAGCTTCTGGAAAGCAAAGTGGATCTGGTGGTGCTGGCTGGTTTCCTGGTTGCGATTCCGCCTGCCATTGTAGATGCATTTCCAAATAAGATCATTAACATTCATCCATCACTGATCCCGTCCTTCTGCGGTGTGGGCTACTATGGACTGCATGTCCATGAAGCAGCCCTGAAAAGAGGAGTGAAGGTGACCGGTGCTACGGTACATTTTGTGGATAAAGGAACGGATACCGGACCGATTATCTTACAGAAGGCAGTGAAGATTGAGCCGGATGATACACCGGAATCCCTGCAGAGAAGTGTAATGGAAAAAGCAGAATGGAAAATTCTGCCAAAGGCTATCAATCTGATTGCAAACGATAAGATCACTGTGACAGACGGAATTGTCACAGTCAACGACTGAGATTTACCAGGGAGGATAAAATGAAGGTATTAATCGTAGGAAGCGGCGGAAGAGAACATGCCATTGCCTGGAGCGTGGCAAAGAGCCCGAAGGTTGATAAAATTTACTGTGCACCGGGAAATGCGGGAATCGCAGAGTATGCCCAGTGCGTGGATATTGGTGCTATGGAATTTGAAAAGCTTGCAGACTTTGCAGATGAGCATGGCGTGGATCTGACGATTATCGGTATGGATGATCCGCTTGTGGGCGGTGTAGTGGATGTATTTGAAAAACGCGGTCTGCGTGTATTCGGACCACGCAAAAATGCAGCAATCCTGGAGGGCTCCAAGGCTTTTTCCAAGGATTTGATGAAAAAATATCAGATTCCTACCGCTGCATATGAGAATTTTGACGATCCGCAGAAGGCACTGGAGTATCTTCGTACCCAGGCGAAATTCCCGATCGTTTTAAAAGCAGACGGACTGGCATTGGGCAAGGGAGTACTGATCTGCCAGAATCTGGAAGAGGCAGAGGCTGGTGTAAGGGAGATCATGGAAGATAAAAAGTTCGGAAGTGCAGGCAACACCATGGTCATTGAAGAATTTATGACCGGACGGGAGGTTTCCGTGCTTTCCTTTGTGGATGGAAAAACCATTAAAACCATGACTTCCGCACAGGATCACAAACGTGCCCAGGACGGAGACCAGGGACTGAATACAGGCGGAATGGGAACCTTTTCACCCAGCCCGTTCTATACAAAAGAAGTGGATGAATTTTGTCAGAAATATATTTATCAGCCGACTGTGGATGCGATGGCGGCAGAAGGAAGAGAGTTTAAGGGTATTATTTTCTTTGGCCTGATGCTTACCCCGGACGGCCCGAAGGTGCTGGAGTATAATGCACGTTTTGGAGACCCGGAGGCACAGGTGGTACTTCCTCGTATGAAAAATGACATTGTGGAAGTGATGGAAGCCTGCATCGATGGTACTCTGGATAAAATTGACCTGCAGTTTGAAGACAATGCGGCTGTCTGTGTGGTTCTGGCAAGTGACGGTTATCCGGTGAAATATGAAAAAGGAATCCCAATGCATGGATTTGAGAATTTTAAGAATAAGGACGGCTATTATTGCTTCCATGCCGGAACAAAATTTGCGGATGGCCAGATTGTAACAAACGGAGGCCGTGTGGTGGGAATTACTGCTACCGGAAAGGATTTAAAGGAAGCAAGAAAGAATGCTTATGCGGCAACGGAATGGATTACCTTTGCAAACAAATATATGCGTCACGATATCGGAAAAGCGATTGACGAGGCCAAATAAGAAGTGACTGACCGAAAACTCCCGTCGGTACGGGAGTTTTTCGGGCATATACGATAATGGAGGATGTACGAAATGTATAATGTAAAAAAAGTGACAGAAGATTTATACTGGATTGGAGCCAGCGACCGTCGTCTGGCGCTGTTTGAGAATATTTATCCCATTCCGAGAGGGGTATCTTACAACTCTTATGTGCTGATGGATGAGAAAACGGTTCTTCTGGATACGGTTGATAAGGCCGTAAGCGGACAGTTCTTTGAAAATCTGGAACATGTTCTTGGAGAACGAAGTCTGGACTATATGATCGTAAACCATATGGAGCCGGATCACTGTGCAATTGTAGAGGAAGTTGCACGCCGCTATCCGGATGTCCGTATCGTGGGAAATGCAAAGACCTTTACCATGATGAAACAGTTCTTTACCTTTGATGTGGACGCTCATGCGGAAGTAATCAAGGAAGGCGACACTTTAAATACAGGAAAACATACGCTGGCATTTGCCATGATTCCCATGGTTCACTGGCCGGAAGCAATGGTTACTTATGATGCATATGACAAGGTGCTGTTCAGTGCTGATGCGTTTGGCACCTTTGGAGCTTTGAACGGAAATATTTTCGCAGATGAAGTGAACTTTGAAACAGAATGGCTGGATGATGCCAGAAGATATCTGACCAATATTGTAGGAAAATATGGTACGCAGGTGCAGGCTGCCCTGAAAAAGGCACTGACTCTTGATATTGCCATCATTTGTCCGCTTCATGGACCGATCTGGAGAGAAAATCTGGCATGGTTCATCGACAAATATCAGAAATGGAGCACCTATACGCCGGAAGATCACAATGTTCTGATCCTCTACGCTTCCATCTATGGAAATACAGAGAGCGCAGTGGAGGCACTGGCAGGAAAGCTTGCCGATGCAGGTGAGAAGAACATTGCCATGTATGATGTGTCTGTGACAGACCCGTCTTACCTGCTTTCTGAGGCTTTCCGCTGTGACCGTATCGTGTTTGCGTGCCCGACCTATAATGCAGGAATATTCCCGAAGATGGAGACGCTCCTTCATGAGCTGAAGGCACATAACTTCCAGAACAGAAAAGCGGCAGTTATGGAAAACGGTACCTGGGCGATTTCAGCAGGAAAACAGATTAAGGAAATTCTTTCCCAGATGAAGAATATGGAAATCTACGATGAGACCGTGACAGTTAAGTCTTCTTTGAAAGAAAACCAGCTTGCACAGCTTGACGGAATCGTTGATTTCATGACAAAATAGAGATATGCAAAAAGAAAAGGTAACGGCACAGGAGGTACGGCAGAGGCTTATTGGGCTTGCTGATGAGGGCTACCGGGAATTTCATGGGGGTCTGCTGCCGGGAACGGACAACATCATGGGGGTTCGTCTTCCGAAACTCCGGGCATTGGCTAAAGAGCTTTCCCAAATGGACTGGAAAGAGTGGTTTGCGGCTTCTGAAGATGTTTACTATGAAGAAACCATGCTCCGCGGTCTTACCATAGCCTATGCGAAAATGGATTATAAAAGCCGCCTGGAATACATACAACGCTTCGTGCCCTGCATCCGTAACTGGGCTGTCTGTGACTGCTTCTGTAATACATTGAAGGATGCCGGAAAGCACCAGGCTGAGTACTGGGAGTTTCTGGAACCGTATTTTTCATCAGACCAGGAATATGAAGCCAGGTTTGGTGCAGTTATGCTCCTTAGCCATTTTGTAAAGCGGGAGTATCTGGATGGCGCGATTTCCCGCCTGGAAAGCATCCGCCAGGAAGGCTATTATGCAAAGATGGCTGTGGCATGGGCTCTTTCCGTGTATTTTGTGGCTTTTCCCCGGGAAGTGCTGGAGTACCTGCAGGGAGGGCACCATCTGGATGAATTTACTTACAGAAAAACGCTGCAGAAAATCCTGGAATCCTACCGCGTGGATAAGGAGACCAAAGCAATCATACGAGAAATGAGACAGAAAGGATAAAAGAATGGGAATCAGTAAGGAAGAAGCAATTAAGACGCTGCAGAGCGCAGACAGGT
The DNA here is from genome assembly GCA_022764275.1 of Blautia sp. Taxonomy (GTDB): domain Bacteria; phylum Bacillota; class Clostridia; order Lachnospirales; family Lachnospiraceae; genus Blautia_A. The sequence goes on from JALERH010000177.1 coordinate 33,401, forward strand.
TATTTGTCGCCTATTCACAGGCAACAAAGCTTCCATATGTGACCTGCGACGAGGAATCCGGATCCTATAATGATCAGGTATGGATTTTTACCACAGAAGAGGGAATCAAGAATTTCGGACAGGAAAAACTAAAGGATAAGATTCTCCTTATGGGCATGGGATATGAGAAAAAAGATTTTCCAAGGCTTTATGGGACCCTGTATGCAATCGGTGCAAACAGTGTTGTTCTGACAGACGGAGAAGAACAGGTGGAAGTGGAATTGGAAAAAATTGCCAGACAGGCTGATTTCAGTAAACTGGAGCCTGCCAAAAGACCGCTTTTTAACCCAACCCTGCAGCTTACCGGGATTTATTTCATGCAGGAGCTGCGCCGTCCGGTAAAGAAAGAGGAACACAAAAATATCCGTGGTCTGGAGGAAGAGCTCCTTGTCAATCTGGTGAAGTCAGAATTCCTGATCGCCATGGATACAGACCCGAACGATCCTAAGAAGATCAATATTCCGTATCTGAAAAACAAGGATGGTGATATCATGCAGCCCGCCTTTTCCGATGTGACGGAATTCGAGAAATTTGCAAAAGGAAAGAAACTGCGTGCTGCAAAAGTGCCGTTTGCGAAGCTTTCGGAAGTTTTGATCCAACAGGCAAAGGCTCTGGTTATCAACCCCATGGGCTTTAACCTGATTCTGGACAGAACACAGCTGGATAAAATTCTCGGCAAAAAACAGTAACATATTTTTGAAAAAAAGCAGACCGGGGGAGGAGCTGTCACACTCCGCCTCCGGTCTGCTTTTTATAAAAATATGTTTTCAAAAGCCTTTTTTTGTGCTACTATATCTATCACACGGAATAATACACAGGAGGTGGTCAGATGGTCATTGAGATAGACTTTAACAGCGATGAAGCGATCTATATGCAGGTAAGGAACCAGATCATTCTTGGAATTGCCACATCCAGGCTTCGGGAGGGAGATGTTCTGCCTTCTGTGAGGCAGCTTGCGGATACGATCGGCATCAATATGCATACGGTAAATAAAGCCTATTCCCTGCTCAGACAGGAAGGCTTTGTTACTATAGACCGGAGACGCGGAACCATCATTTCCATAGATGAAGATAAGATAAAAGCAATGGAGGAGATGAAACAGAACCTTTCCGTTGCGATTGCCAGAGGATGGTGCAAAAATGTAACAAGGGAAGAGGTTCACGAGCTGGTTGACGAGATTTTTGACGAATATAAACGAGACTGATAGAGGAGGATACCATGCAGAAACGATTTACAGAGCAGGCGAAAAACGCCCTTGCGCTTGCCGCAGAGGCGGCGCAGTCCTTAAGTCACAGCTACATTGGTACGGAACATATTTTACTCGGTCTTCTTGCACAGAAGGAAGGTACTGCAGGAAAAGTCCTGGAGGAATTCGGTGTGGAGCCCAAAAAGCTTCTGGAGCTGATTGAAAAACTGATCGCTCCTGGGGAGGACACGGATGTACTCCTGGAGGAAACCACTCCCGGGTACAGCCCCAGGGCGAAGAAGGTCATTGATAATGCTTCAGCAGAAGCGGATGAAGGAACCCGGTCCCTGGCCGGAACAGAACATCTGCTTCTTGCTATGCTGCGGGAGACTGACTGCGTTGGGACAAGACTTTTGTACACCATGGGTGTGAATATCCAGAAGCTTTATTCGGCAGTTCTTGCTGCCATGGGATACGACAGCGATGCCATAAATGAGGAATTCCAGTCCGTCAAAGCCATGCAGGGCGGAAAGGGAACGGCCACCCCGATGCTGGATCAGTACAGCCGTGATCTGACACGTATGGCGTCAGAGGGAAAACTGGATCCTGTTGTATGCAGAGATAAGGAGATTGCCCGTCTGATTCAGATCCTGAGCCGCCGTACGAAGAATAATCCCTGTCTGGTGGGAGAACCGGGCGTGGGAAAGACGGCGATTGCCGAGGGACTGGCCCAGCGAATTGTTTCCGGTGCGGTACCAGATACGGTAAAAGGAAAACGTCTGGTCATGCTGGATTTATCCGGAATGGTTGCAGGAAGCAAATACCGCGGAGAATTTGAAGAGCGTATCCGCGGAGTTGTAGATGAAGTGCGCCGGAATCAGGGAATCCTGCTGTTTATCGATGAGCTTCACACGATCATCGGCGCCGGAGGTGCAGAAGGAGCACTGGATGCTTCTAATATTTTAAAACCTTCCCTTTCCAGAGGGGAAATTCAGATTATCGGTGCGACCACATTGGAAGAATACCGTAAATATATTGAGAAGGATGCTGCTCTGGAGAGGCGTTTTCAGCCTGTAACCGTGGAAGAACCTACCGAGGAGGACGCAGCAGAGATACTGAAGGGACTTCGGCCTTATTACGAAAAACATCATAAAGTCCGGATTCTGGATGAGGCATTGGATGCTGCTGTCAGAATGTCAGTCCGCTATATCAATGACCGTTTCCTTCCGGATAAAGCAATCGACATCATGGATGAGGCGGCTTCCAGGGTAAGGCTTATGGGATATCAGACAGCACCGGAAACGGAGAAACTGAAACAGGAAATCCGGGATGCAGTACTGGAAAAGGAAGAGGCGGTAAAAGCCGGAGATTTTGTACTGGCAAGAGAAGCTCAGGAGAGGCAGCAGGAGCAGGAGAATAATCTGAAGCATCTCCTGGAAAAGGAAGAGAGGAAAAACAGGCGGAAACCACTGGTAGTGGATGAGACCGCTGTGGCAGCCATTGTCTCTGACTGGACCAAAATACCGGTGCAGCGTCTTACAGAAGGAGAGACAAAGCGTCTTGCACAGCTGGAAAAAGTTTTGCAGAAACGCGTCATTGGCCAGGAAGAAGCAGTAAAGGCTGTTGCTCAGGCTGTGAAAAGGGGAAGAGTGGGTCTTAAGGATCCTGGTCGTCCCATTGGTTCTTTCCTGTTTCTTGGCCCCACTGGTGTGGGCAAGACAGAGCTTTCCAAGGCTCTGGCAGAGGCGGTCTTCGGAAGCGAACAGGCCATGATCCGGGTGGATATGTCTGAGTATATGGAAAAACACAGTGTATCCAAGCTGATCGGTTCTCCGCCGGGTTATGTAGGGTACGAGGAAGGCGGACAGCTCAGCGAGAAGGTACGCCGCAATCCGTATAGTGTCATTCTTTTCGATGAGATAGAAAAAGCACATCCGGATGTATTTAACATTCTTTTGCAGGTGCTGGATGACGGTCATATCACGGATGCCCATGGCAGAAAGGTGGATTTTAAACAGACCATTATCATCATGACCTCCAATGCGGGGGCGCAGGCAATCATTGAGCCAAAGCGCCTTGGATTTGTTTCCTCAAATGACGAGAAGAAAGATTATGAGAGGATGAAATCCGGCGTTATGGAGGAAGTGCGCCGAATCTTCAAACCCGAGTTCCTGAACCGGATTGACGAGATTATGGTGTTCCATACTCTGAATAAGGATAATATCAAGCGGATTGTCTCTCTGCTTCTGAAACAGCTGGAAAAACGCTGTATGGAGCAAATGGAGATAGATCTTCGTGTGACAAATTCGGCCAAAGAATATCTGGCGGAGGCTGGCTTTGATGCAAAATACGGTGCAAGACCCTTGCGCCGTGCCATTCAGACAAAGGTGGAGGACTCACTCGCCAATGAATTGCTGGAGGGAAAGATTAAACGGGGAGATACGGTTCAGGTGCAGTGCCGAAACAGGGAAATCAGTTTCACGGTGAAGAATCGGGACTGAGATCTATGTGAAACAGAAACCGCTGATACAATTATGAAAAAGGTATAAATTTTTTGCAAGGCACTGGTAAAGAGTTGTGATTTATTATATAATGACAGTAATCTCAGGTGAGTGATCTGCCTGGGAAAAACGATAACGAAAGAGTCTTAGGGAGGACATAAGATCATGGCAGTAGTAAAGGAACTGATCCGTACAGAAGAGAATGGCACCATCAGCTTTGGAGATTATGAGTTGAATCAGAAGTCTAAGTTATCTGATTATCAGCACCAGGGCGATATGTATAAAGTAAAAACCTTTAAGGAGATTACGAAACTGGAAAGGAACGGAATGTTCGTTTATGAATCCGTACCGGGAACTACCGTTTGGAACCTGGAGCAGAATGGCAGTGAGATGAGCTTCGCCGTAGAAGGACCGGAGGATGCACAGATTACTGTGGAACTGGAAGCTGAAACACAGTATGAGGTGTTCATTGACGATGCCAGCACAGGCAGAATGGAGACAAATCTGGGTGGAAAGCTTTCCTTCAGCGTAGAACTTGGAAATGCAGCTAAAGTAAACGTAAAGATCGTAAAATGTTAAAAAATAAGAAGATCATGTATTTCTGTCAGGAGTGCGGGTATGAATCTGCTAAATGGATGGGTCAGTGTCCGGGCTGCAAGGCATGGAATACATTTGTGGAAGAGCCTGTTTCCACGGCAAAAAAAACTTCCGGAAGCAGTGGAAAGCTTACGGAAAAACGGGCGGAGCCGGTTATCCTGAAGGATATCAGCCTGCGTGAGGATGAGCGGCAGACAACAGGAATAGGAGAACTTGACAGGGTGCTTGGGGGCGGTATCGTCCCCGGCTCTCTTGTACTTGTGGGTGGAGATCCGGGTATCGGAAAATCCACCCTTCTTTTACAGGTATGCAGAAATCTGGCCGGGAGAGGTGTTTCTGTCCTCTATATTTCCGGTGAGGAATCCCTGCGTCAGATCAAACTTCGTGCCAATCGTATCGGACAGTTCAGCGATAATCTCCAGCTTTTATGCGAGACAAATCTGGATACAGTCCGGGAGGTGATAGAACGGAAAAAACCAGATGTAGCAATCGTGGATTCTATACAGACCATGTACGACGAAGAAATCGGCTCTGCCCCGGGAAGCGTTTCCCAGGTAAGAGAGTCCACGAATGTGCTGATGCAGATTGCCAAAGGGCAGGGAGTGTCCATCTTCATTGTTGGACACGTAACAAAAGAAGGAAATGTGGCAGGTCCCCGTGTGCTGGAGCATATGGTGGATACGGTGCTGTATTTTGAAGGAGACAGACATGCGTCCTACCGGATATTGCGTGGAGTAAAAAACCGTTTCGGCTCTACCAATGAGATCGGGGTCTTTGAAATGCGAAGTACGGGTCTGGAGGAAGTGCTGAATCCATCAGAGTACCTTTTAAACGGAAGACCGGAAAATGCCTCCGGATCTGTTGTGGCGTGTTCCATGGAAGGGACAAGACCGATCCTTGTGGAAATTCAGGCGCTTGTTTGCCAGAGCAATTTTGGAATTCCCAGGCGGACGGCGGTTGGAACGGATTTTAACAGGGTGAATCTTTTGATGGCAGTACTGGAGAAAAAAGTGGGCCTTCATCTGGCTTCCTCGGATGCTTACGTGAACATCGCAGGCGGAATGAAGATGACAGAGCCTGCAATTGATCTGGGAATCTGTCTGGCCATTGTTTCCAGCGTAAAGGATGTGGTAATTCCGGATAATTTAATGGCATTTGGAGAGATTGGCTTAAGCGGCGAAGTGCGTGCTGTCAGTATGGCCGGGCAGCGTGTCCAGGAAGCAAAGAAACTGGGCTTTGAGACCGTAATCCTGCCGGAGGTGTGCCGCTCTTCTTTTGAGAAAACAGATGGAATCCGGCTGGTGTTTGTGGAGAGGATTCAGGATGCGATTTCATATATCACCCATTAGGCCAAATAGAAGGAGGTGTGGGGGGAAGAGTTATCAGAAACAGGATTAAGAAGAATATCTGAAACAGATATTATGATGTAACAACAATCAAAAGAAAGGACAGGAACGTATGCGTATGAAAACAAGAAAAAACATTATGAGCCTTATCATGGCTGTAATCATTATTTTGTGTAATATTACAACGGTTTTGGCTGACACGAACGAAAAAGTATTTGCTCCGACACACGGAGTATTATCAAAAGGTAATCTATACTACGCTTTCGGAAATGACGGAGGCGGATCTTTGTACCGATGCGATGTCTCTACAAAGAAAAAAACATGTCTTGTAAATGGTGAGTGTAAATATATCTCTGTAAAGGGAAGCTATGTTTATTATACTTATGATTCATATAGTGGTTCGGATTTTACGAATTATTATATTTACAGTATTCATAAAAATGGAAGTAAAAAGAAAAAGCTTGCCAATGGATATTGTCCTGTCATAGTTGGAGACTATGTCTACTATATTGGAACAAAAAAGGGGAAATCACCTTACGGCAGTGATACAATAGACGCAAAGACCTTGGGCGTATATCGTATGAAGCTGGATGGAAGCAAGAAAAAGAGAATATATTCTTCTTCTGAAATAGCGCAGCTGCTTTCCGGCTCCAATAAGGTATACTTTAAAGCTGGCTGGAGAGGAAATACATGGAAGTATGTTGATACCCAGACCGGAAAAATATATGCTGCAAATATACAAAGATGTAATGCGAATACAAGCTTCTGCGGAGATACTTGGTTTAGAGGCAACAATTGCAGTATATCAGACGGAAAGTGCAGTTATACATACTCCAACGGATATATATACAAAAAGAGTGAAACCGGTATAAAGAAACTGGCAGCATTAGGCGGTAAAATTGGAAAGCTGATTTGTACAGGTGATTATCTGATTGCTGTTACCGAAAAGAAAAATGCGGCATATGCTTACGCAGTGAGAAATGATGGGAAAAATAAAATCCTTTTGAACAAATGGATAGTAGCCGGCGGAGGATGGTATTATTAACCGGAACTGCTTTATTACCCTGATCATATCTGCACGGCAATTCCTGGGCTAGAAAAGTCCGTTACTATTCACGGCTTAGCCGAATAAGCTTTTTCAATAGTGATATGCTGAATGGGTGTTCCACGGAGGTGCGAACACCCATTCTTTCATAGAATATCCGTCAAAAAAATCATAGAATACCTGCTGAAAAATCATGAAATACTCGTCAAAAAATCATGGCGGGGTCTATGCGGAATTTTTGCGCCGCCAGACCCCATTTTCCTCAGGAAACCGGAAAAAATCACCGTGTTCCACGACAAATTTTCTCTATACCAGAAAAATGTCTTCTGAGGCCCCGCTTTTTAAGATATCCGGGGTCTGAGAACAAAATTTTTCCGTATAGATACTTTTGGCATACGAATCTGCAGTTTTCTGCTTGAATTTCCTGGAAAATGGGCTCTGTCCAAAAATTTTTTCTGCATAGACCCCGAGCTGTCCATTCCCCAACAAGCGGCCTGTCTGTTGGGGACTCACATTCTTGTGAAACAGCCATTCAATGGATCGATGTTAAAGCTGCTCATTCTGCCAATCTGTGAATACTGAAAATA
>JALERH010000181.1 GCA_022764275.1 Blautia sp.
CCGGCAACAACGTCCTCACCCTGTGCGTTTATAAGGAATTCACCCATAAGCTTCTTTTCACCTGTAGCAGGGTCACGAGTAAATGCAACACCTGTACCGCAGTCGTCACCCATGTTACCGAATGCCATTGACTGTACGTTAACGGCTGTACCCCATGAGTAAGGAATATCGTTATCACGGCGGTATACGTTAGCACGTGGGTTGTCCCATGAACGGAATACTGCTTTAACAGCGCCCATAAGCTGTTCCTTTGGATCTGAAGGGAAGTCCTCGCCGATCTTTGACTTGTATTCAGCCTTGAACTGTGAAGCAAGCTCCTTCAAATCGTCAGCTGTAAGGTCAACGTCGAATGTAACACCCTTTTCTTCCTTCATCTTGTCGATAAGCTCTTCGAAATACTTCTTACCAACTTCCATAACTACGTCAGAATACATCTGGATAAATCTTCTGTAGCAGTCCCAAGCCCAACGAGGATTGCCGGATTTCTCAGCAATAACATTAACAACTGTTTCGTTCAGTCCAAGGTTCAGGATGGTATCCATCATACCCGGCATAGAAGCTCTCGCACCAGAACGTACGGAAACCAGAAGTGGATTCTCAGTATCACCGAATTTCTTACCTGTGATCTCTTCCATCTTATCAATGGCTTCCATAATCTGTTCCATGATCTCGTCATTGATTGTTCTTCCGTCTTCATAGTACTGTGTACAAGCTTCTGTTGTAATAGTGAAGCCCTGAGGAACAGGAAGACCAAGGCTGGTCATTTCAGCAAGGTTGGCACCTTTACCACCCAGAAGGTTTCTCATATTAGCGTTACCTTCTGTAAACATGTAAACCCATTTTGCCATTTTACATTTTCCTCCTAAATTTTTGTTCTTTAAACATGAAATATGTTTTTTATACGCACATAATTATTTTAAAGAGTTTATTCGCATTCGTCAAGGTTATTCTGCCAAAAAAGGAAGGATTTTTCCAGCTTTTTGCAGACAGGCAAAAAGGCGCGTCACCCCCATGACGCGCCCTGCAAAAACAATCCATTATATAATTTTTATCCCTCATCCAAAAAAGCCTTACTTTTTCTTCTTTGCTCCTCTGTTCAGTACAAGGTGTCTCGGCAGACCATTTACCATGATCGGCTGATAATCTCCCTGAATCAGCGGTTTGATGTAGTCGATGAAATCCTTCGTTACATAAGTAGCATCTTTGTTCATCCAACTTCTCGGAACCAGCTTCTCCTCGTTTGCAATACGATGTACATCATAGATACCGGTTGCTGCCATATACGGATCATCGGAAACACGGTCGATTACTACCATCTTGCCGGTGTCGCCTTCGTCAGCAGCTTTTACTGCAGCACCGCCTACCATAAAGGCTTCGTCAATGTCCACACGGGAAGCCATGTGAGATGCACTTCTCTGTAAGGTGGAAAGTTCTACGGCACGGGTTTTGCATCCACACTCAGCAGACAGGAAGTTTGCCAGATAGGTAGCGGTTCCCTGAAGCTGTTTGTGTCCGAATGCGTCCACATAATCGCCTGTGGTGCCAAGTTCACACACATAACGTCCGTCAGCAAGCTTGATTCCCTCGGATACAGCGATGACGATGGAGGATTTTTTCTTCAGAAGCTCTTTTACCTTATCCAGGAATTTCTCGATATCAAATGGTACCTCCGGAAGGTAGATCAGATCCGGTCCATCGCAGTCCTCTGTTTTTGCCAGAGCAGTTGCGCCTGTAAGCCAGCCTGCATTACGTCCCATGATTTCCATGATGGTGATCATGTTCTTTTTATAGGTAAGGCCCTCTGCGTCACGAATAACCTCTTTTGTAGATGCACCGATATATTTTGCAGCACTTCCAAAACCAGGTGTATGGTCGGTAAGAGCCAGGTCATTGTCGATTGTCTTTGGCACACCAAGGAATTTCTGAGTCTGTCCTGTCAGGATGGCATAATCAGACAGCTTCTTGATGGTATCCATGGAGTCATTGCCTCCGATGTAAATAAATGCATCAATGTCCAGCTTGTTCAGAATTGCAAAAATCTTTTCATAAATCGCACGGTCCTCATGGATCTCCGGAAGTTTGAAACGGCAGGAGCCAAGGAATGCAGATGGTGTTCTCTTTAAAAGCTCAATATCCAGTTCGGAATGAATCTGGGTGGACAGATCAATATATTCTTCATCCAGAAGTCCCTGAATACCGTGAAGCATTCCATATACTTTGTCAAATCCTCTCTCAATGGCGTTCTTATATACGCCTGCAAGACTGGAATTAATTACTGATGTAGGTCCTCCGGACTGTCCTACGATGATGTTTCTTTTTTTAGCCATTTGAATGTCCTCCTCTAAATATGCATGCTGCTGCCCACCTTGCTGCCGGTTCCCTCGCTACGTAAATTCCCCCGTGTCAACAGCATTTAAACCTCATTGCAGTAAATTGTACCAAAAATGCCGTTTTAAGTCAATGAGAAATTGTCATTATTCACGTTTATCTTTTATCCTCTTCTTTTTTTTCACATAATTAGTCACAAACTTCATCCGGATTTTGCGTTTCTGTTTTGCTTATCTGTACTCCCAACTATAGTCAAAATGATTCTGCCGTGTTATAATATCTTTAAAAATCTCCCTTTTTCTGCATTAAGGGCAGGGCATAAGGGAATCTTGTCGGAGGTATGATTATGATTCGTGTTCTGGAAAATGAATTTCTGAAGGTAAGCATTGATGACCATGGTGCAGAGTTATCCGGCATCTGGGATAAGGAAAAGTCACGTGAAGTACTGTGGCAGGCGGATCCTGCTTACTGGGGCCGCCACGCACCGGTGCTCTTTCCCAATGTAGGCAGGCATTTCGGTAACCATTACCGGACAGGCGGCAGCGAATATCCTTCCAAACAGCATGGTTTTGCACGGGATACAGACTTTATCTGTGTGGATTCCACTCCCAATTCCGTGACTCATCAGATTAAGTCAGATGATTCCACAAAAGAAACTTATCCCTTTGATTTTATGCTCCGTATCAAACATATATTAAACGGAAGGCGTCTTACCATAAGCTGGAAGGTGGAAAACAACAGCGACGGACCGATGTACTTTGCCATCGGCGCGCACCCGGCATTTAACGTTCCCATTCTGCCGGGTACCAGACAAAGCGATTACCGTCTCACCTTTGACGGACAGGAGAGCCTTACATATTTTCTTCTGGATCCACAGACCGGCACAGCCCTTCCGGACAAAACGCACACTCTTGTGCTGGAAAACGGCTCCTGCCCGATTTCAGAGCACATGTTTGACCACGATGCACTGGTTTTCGACAACCAGATCACCCGTGCGGGAATTACACTTCCGGACGGCACGCCTTATGTGGAAATCCGCTGCGCAGGCTTCCCGAATTTCGGCATCTGGGCTGCTCCGGGTGCTCCGTTTGTCTGCCTGGAGCCCTGGATGGGACGCTGCGATGATTATGGTTTCACCGGAGAGCTTTCCGAAAAACCATTCATCAATCGTCTGGGGCTGGACGAAATGTTTGAGACCGCCTATACGATTGAGGTTTTCTGATGAACGCTGTCATGGTTTTCTGATGATTGCGGCATAAATTCTTTTCCATATTGCATAAAATACTCCAGAGTCCTGCCCTGGAGTATTTTTATGCGCAGATTTTCTTTTTCCATACATAAAAAAGTTCTTGTCATGCTTCTTTTTTTCCTGGCTGTAAGTGCCTGCCTGCACGGTGCCATCCGCCAGTATCAATTTCGCGCTGCAGAGAGTCTGAATCAGGAGAATGCGAATCTTGAAAACACCAACAGCAATGAAGAAAAAAAGTATATCAGATGGGTGGAATTCAACGTGACAAAAGATGCCCTGCAGCAGGCTTATGAATATGACACAGCCGCCCATGACACCGACTGTCCGCTTAACTGGGTGGAGCTGCTTTCGTATCTCGCCGCCCGATACGGCGGGGATTTCTCCCGGTACAAAGCCTCTGATATGACAGAGCTTGTACAAAAGCTGGAAAATGGCCAGACTATGGAGGAACTGACAAAAGATATGGAATATTACGCCTACTACCGGCAGGCCTATGGCGCAGTTCTGGATGGAATGGTCGGCGAATATCAAGTAAAAGAGAACGGAAACTGGACAGTAAAATACGGTCTGAAAGCATTTCACCCCATTGCCAGAGGATTTCCTTACTCCGATTATGACGATTTCGGCGTCTCCCGGTCATACGGGTACAAACGGAATCACCTGGGGCATGATATGATGGGCCAGGTGGGGACTCCCATCGTGGCAGTGGAATCGGGTATCGTCTACCATCTTGGATGGAACCAGTACGGAGGATGGCGTATCGGAATCAACAGCTTTGACGGCAAACGCTACTATTACTATGCCCATCTCCGCCAGGATTTCCCCTATGCAAAATGGCTGAAAGAGGGCTGCGTCGTCCAGGCCGGAGACGTCATCGGATATATGGGGCGCACCGGCTACAGCGCCAATGAAAATGTGAATAACATCGACACCTATCATCTCCACTTCGGTCTGCAGCTCATCTTTGATGAGTCGCAGCGGGAAGGAACCAATCAGATCTGGGTAAATCCATATCAGCTTGTACGTTTTCTCTACCAGAACCAGTCCCAGACCGTCCGGGACGACGCCACAAAAGAATGGTCGCGCACTCTGGAGTTCCGGGATCCTGCTGCCGAAGAATACCTCCATACTTCATAGAACATCAGAAAAAAATCGCTTCCTGAACCCCGCTTTTTAAAATTTCCGGGGTCTGGGGAAGCGATTTTTGTAAATTCTGTTTATTCAGGCATCAGAATGTAAATTTATCTGCGAAATATGCATCCAGCTCGTCAATCTTCACACGAACCTGCTCCATGGAATCACGGTCACGAACAGTTACACAGCCATCTGTTTCGGAATCAAAATCATAGGTTACGCAGAACGGAGTACCGATCTCGTCCTGTCTTCTGTAACGTTTTCCGATGTTTCCGCGGTCATCGTACTCGCAGTTGTATTTTCTGGAGAGTTTCTGGTAAACCTCTTCTGCACCATCAGCCAGCTTCTTGGAAAGCGGAAGTACACCGATCTTAACCGGAGCAAGTGCCGGATGGAAATGGAGCACCGTACGTACATCGTTTTTCTCCGCATCCAGAACTTCCTCATCGTATGCGCTGCACAGGAAAGCCAGAACCATACGGTCAGCGCCCAGGGAAGGCTCGATTACGTACGGAACGTATTTTTCTTTCTTCTCATCGTCAAAGTATGTTAAATCCTGTCCGGAAAGGTTCTGGTGCTGGGTCAGGTCGTAGTCTGTTCTGTCAGCGATTCCCCACAGCTCACCCCATCCGAACGGGAACAGGAATTCCACGTCTGTAGTCGCTTTGCTGTAGAAACACAGTTCTTCCGGAGAATGGTCACGGGAACGTACTTCGTCATCCTTAAGGCCAAGGGATTTCAGCCAGTCCAGACAGAACTGCTTCCAGTATGCAAACCACTCCAGATCGGTACCCGGCTCGCAGAAGAACTCCAGTTCCATCTGCTCAAACTCACGGGTACGGAAGGTAAAGTTGCCCGGTGTGATCTCGTTACGGAAGGATTTTCCAATCTGCGCAATTCCGAACGGAATCTTTTTACGGGAAGTTCTCTGTACATTCTTGAAGTTTACGAAAATACCCTGTGCGGTCTCCGGTCTTAAGTATACGGTGTTCTTTGCATCCTCGGTAACACCCTGGAAGGTCTTGAACATCAGATTAAACTGGCGGATATCAGTGAAATTATGCTTGCCGCAGGTCGGACACGGAATCTCATGCTCTCTGATAAAATCCATCATCTGCTCCTGTGTCCAGGAGTCTACGGAACCGCCTTCAATCTCAATTCCCTTTTCCTCACAGAAATCCTCAATCAGCTTATCTGCGCGAAAACGCTCATGGCACTCCTTACAATCCATCAGCGGATCGGAAAAACCGCCCAGATGTCCGGAAGCCACCCATGTCTGCGGGTTCATCAGGATTGCACAGTCCACACCCACGTTATAGGGGGATTCCTGCACAAACTTCTGCCACCATGCACGTTTTACGTTATTTTTCAGCTCAACGCCCAGATTACCATAATCCCAGGTATTTGCCAGGCCGCCGTAAATCTCGGAACCCGGATAGACGAATCCTCTGGCCTTTGCCAGAGCCACGATTTTGTCCATTGTTTTTTCCATGATATCTCTCCTCATTCTTTTGGTTAATTTCATAATGCTACCATTATACTCGTATCCCCTGCGTTTTTCAACTGCAAATCCACAGGAAATCAGCACATCAGCTCCAATATCTGCAGACTTTTGAACCTTTTATCCGTGTTTTTTGCCATATAAGTATGAATAAAGCGTTCTGTCTCCCGCAGGACCTCTTCGCTCAGAGTAAATGTAAACAGCTTTCCCATCGGCATGCTGACAATAAACTGCATGGCATACAGCGCTGACGGAGATATTCTCCTTGCATCCAGCACATTTTCCCGGACCAGGCAGTCCCTGCATACCACGCCATGGCTTTCCTGGGAAAAGAACAGCTCTTCCTCTTTCGGCTCTTTCTCACAGCACACACACCTGAACACCTGAGGCATCAGACCCTGCTCCGCCATCGTCCGAAGTTCAAACACACATCTTACCAGTCTGTCCTCTATATGAGGATTCAGAAGCGCTTTGACAGACAGATACAAAAGATTCATCATTTCCTTTTCGTCTGTTCCCTCCCTGCCAAAATAATCAGCCAGCTCCAGAAAGTAATATCCATAGTAAACTCCCGGCTGACAGCCGGCGAGTTCCACAAACTGGTGCGTAACCTCAACCTGGTTCAGATTGTAGCTGCTCCTTCCTTCATAAAGGGTGAACGCTCCGAAAACAAAGGGATTGGCCGCCGCCCGAAAGGGACTGTTTGGCTTTCTTGCGCCCTTTGCAAAGGCGGAAATCTTACCCCTCTCTCTGGTAAGAAGGACGATACGCTTGTCGTATTCCCCGACGGGCATCGCCGACAGCACCACACCCTGCACCGTAATCAGGTCGCTCATAATCAGATTTCCTTCTTATCGTAGCCAAAGTTCTTGATCATAAAATCGCTGTCGCGCCAGTCCTTCTTCACTTTTACCCAAAGCTTCAGATTCACCTTTGCTTCCAGCATCTTTTCCATTTCATAACGGGCATTGGTGCCGATCTTTTTCAGCATGGCACCGCCCTTTCCAATAATGATGCCCTTGTGGGAATCCCGTTCACAGATAATGGTCGCTTCGATGTCAATGATGGGATTTTTTCCCGAGCCGGGCCGCTCCTTCATTTTGTCCACCGCCACGGCAATTCCGTGGGGAATCTCCGCATCCAGGGCGTGAAGGGCCTTTTCCCGCACGATTTCCGCCACGATCTGTCTCTGCGGCTGGTCTGTTACCGTATCCTCATCGTAAAACATCGGCCCGTAAGGCAGATATTTGAATATACTGTCAATGATATCCTCCGTATTCTGTCCTCTCAGGGCAGAACAGGGGATGATTTCCGCAAAATCACAGATTTTCCGGTAAGTATCGATTGCCGGAAGAATTTCTTCCTTCTTCACTGTATCAATCTTATTGATGATCAGAATCACCGGAACCCCCACATTCTGAAGCTGTTCTGCAATGTGGCGCTCTCCCGCACCGATAAAGGTGCTGGGTTCCACCAGCCACATAATGGCGTCCACCTCTTTCAGTGTACGCTCTGCCACAGCCACCATGTACTCCCCGAGCTTATTCTTTGCCTTGTGGATACCCGGCGTATCCAGAAAAACGATCTGTCCTTTCTCACAGGTGTAGACCGTCTGAATACGGTTTCTGGTAGTCTGGGGCTTCTTTGAGGTAATGGCAATCTTCTGTCCGATGAGATGGTTCATCAGAGTGGATTTTCCCACATTCGGACGCCCTATGATCGCCACAAAGCCTGATTTTATATTTTCCTTCATGAATTATCCTCTCCTTAGCAGGTAATCAGCGGTTTCACTTCCTGCAGCACATCTTTTGCTTTTTCTACTGCACTCTCGCTTCCCACCACACAGATCTGATCGTCCGCCAGAACCGCTTCGATGATCGGTGCCAGTGCATGGATATCTTCCACCGTAGCATTCAGGATCTGGTCACGTTCCTTCTGCAGCATTTCCAGCGTCAGTCCCCTGAAGTATGCACTCCTTGAAATGGCGCCCTGCATCTGAGGTGTACGGGGCACATCCTTTCCACTGATGGTGCCGATGATATATTTTGTCATTTCCCGTTCGTCAGCCCGGAAGCCGCGGACATAATCCGGCACTCCCGCAAATACTTCCAGAGTACGTTTCAGATGGGGATCCCGGTAGGATACGAAAAAGCTCTCACCGCTTCTCTTAAAGCCGCTCATACATCCGTAAGCGCCGCCCTTTACACGGAGATTGATCCACAGATAATCATAGCTCAATGCCACCTTCAGGATTTCCAGTGCCCCCGTATAGGTGTAACCTTTTTTTACAAAGTTTCCGGTCTGTGCCACAAACTGAACCTGTCCGGCCGTCTTAAAGCCCTCGTTTTTCTTTTCACAGAAAATCGGGGTATCTTTTACATCGACCGTATCCCGGGACAGCTTTTCCTTTAATTCCACGCAAAGGCTCTTCATTTCTTCCAGCGATTCCCGTTCTCCTGTATAGCTGACCATAAAGCCCTGAGGACACAGGATTTCTTTCATCACGCTTCGAAGACCTGCCACGATCTCCTCTTTTTTCTGCTCAAAATTCTTTTCCAGCTGCTCAATAAACATATAGTATCCCACACCGGCCATATCATCCTGGAACTTGGCCATAGGGGAAGCATAGGAAGCGCCGCGAAGGACAGCAGTCTGATGCCCGTTTCCTGTCAGACTTGCCTGTGCACGGGATTTGATCTCGGCAATGATCTCATACAGTCTCCTGGTATCCTCTATCCTGGAAGTGTTTAAAATTTCAGCGATCATTCTGAAAAGAAAATCCATTTTCGGATAAAGGGCTTTTCCTCTCACGGAGAACATGGCACGGAATTTTTCAGGATCTCCCGCCTTGTCAAAGACCTCCACCCCGCACTGAAGACCTCCTGTCTGGGCATTGATCTCATTAAACAGTTCCCCGTAAGTATAATGTTCTGTATCCACATATCCCAGCACGGATTTCAGGAGTCCAAGATAATGTACTTTTTCCGGCTCCATATCGTGAAGCTCAAACATCACATCCAGATACCCGATACCGTTTGTGCATACTTCATGGAAAAGGAAAAGGCTTCCATCCACAGACAATTCCTCATTGTTGAAGCCTTTCGCTTCCTTTTCGATATCGGAACGCTTCAGCATAGGGATACATTCCAGATCTTCCGGTCTTTCCTCTGCTTCCTGGTATTCCTCCAGAGCTTTCGTTTTCCTGACCATTTCCTCCAGCTGCTCCTGTGACAGACTGCTTCTGTAGTCCTCCAGTTTTTCTTCCAGGGCTTTTTCCCGGACTGCTGCAAGTCCTTTCTTCGGGACAAGCGTCAGGATCACACCATGTGTGTTATCCAGAAGCCAGGTCTGAATGAGCTTTTCAAAATATCCTTCGTCTATGGCTGCTTTCAGTTTTTCAAATACTGCAAGCTGCTGCACCTGTACAAAGGGATGTCTGTCATCGTAAAGCCAGTCGCCCATAATATCCAGACCATACATCAATCCCTTCGGATAGGAGGAAAAATCCGCCTCGCGATACCGGAATTCCATGTAGTTAATTCCAGCCAGCACAGCTTTTTTATCAATGCCGTTTTTCACAATGTCTGAAAGGACATTCCGGATAATGGAAACAAACTCTTCTTTTCTGGATTTTTCTGCTCCTTTTGCCACTATGGTAAAATACGGCTGAAGAATTCCGTCTTCAAAAGCTCCATAAATATCCCTGCCGATTCCCGCATCCAGAAGAGCCTTTTTCAGCGGTGCCCCCGGTGCGCTTAAAAGCGCATAATCCAGCACCTCAAATGCCATACAGAGTTTTGCGTCCTTGGCATTTCCGGCAACCATACTGTAGGAGAGGTAAGTATTCTCCTCTTCTTCCTCGTTCTCCGCAATGGGGTACTCTTTTTCCAGATCCTTTATCTGCGTAAACGCAGCCTGTTCATGAATTTCAGAATCTACCGGGAGATACTCAAATTTTGACAGATAATGCTCATCCAGAAAATCCAGTTTTTCATTCATGTCCATGTTTCCATAGAGATAAATGTAGCTGTTTGACGGATGATAGTAGGTTCTGTGGAAATTCAGAAATTCCTCGTAGCTGAGGTTCGGAATATCATCCGGATTTCCGCCTGACTCACAGCCATACGTATTGTCCGGAAAAAGGCTGTTCATGATTTCTCTTTCCAGCACTTCGTCCGGGGAGGAAAAGGCACCTTTCATCTCATTGTATACGACGCCGTTATAGGTAAGAGGCCCTTTTGTGTCTTCCAGATGGTAGCTCCAGCCTTCCTGCCGGAAAATCTCTTCTTTTTTATAAATATTTGGAAAAAATACAGCATCCAGATATACATGCATCAGATTCTGAAAATCCTGATCATTACAGCTTGCTACCGGATAGCAGGTCTTATCCGGATAGGTCATGGCATTTAAAAAGGTATTCAGAGAGCCCTTTACCAGTTCTACAAAGGGGTCCTTCAGCGGAAATTCTTTCGAACCACACAGTACGCTGTGTTCAAGAATATGCGGAACACCGGTACTGTCCTTTGGCGTAGTCCGAAACGCAATGGAAAAAACCTTGTTCTCGTCATCGTTCTCGATAAGCATCACTCTTGCTTTTGTTTTTTTGTGACGGAGGAGATAGCCGACGGAATGTATATCCGTCAGATTCTCTTCTTTCACAATCTCGTATGCTGATAAACCCTCTTTTCTCATTTTTTCCTCCACATCTTTTTTCCTTATTCTGTCGTTTTTCGCAGTCCTTATACATCTTACGTTTTCACACACTGGCTGAGTTGATTCTTTTCAGACAATAATTATAAATACGCTTATAAGTTTTTGCCGTATAATGAACGCCATCATCAATATCCGTTTCCAGCCGCCCTGTACTGAACCCGTTTTCGTACATCCAGGTATTGGTATCGATAAAAGTATATTTTCCTTTCAGTTCCTTTTGGAGAATTCTGTTAAACAGCTCAATATCGCTTTCCCGTCTGCTGCCTTTCTTATACAGCATGGATTCATTGATCGGGTTGACAGACATATAAAACAGTCTGCAGTTTTTCCCCTGCAGTTTTCCTGCCAGTTCTTTCAGATAAGCAGCATAGGTCTTTGCGACCTTTGACGCATCAAAATTTGCTTCGCTGCCCGAATGCTTTAAGTCATTCACACCCAGATTAAAGACGATCGCAGCCGGCTTTCCCCTGGTGGAGCTGATTTCCTTCATCAGCTGACCGTATCCATCGCTTTTAAACCATTTCAGGCCTGCGCCATTTCTTGCCGCAAAACCTGTATTTTTCAGCTGTTCTTTCGGAATGTCCCGTTCCAGGGCCAGTCTCATGGAATTTGTCCGGGAATCTCCCACAAAAATTACCTTCGAATATTTTTTTGTGTTGACCTTCTGAATGTTTTTGCAGGTCACATTTCTCTCCAGGCTGCGGTCGAACATAACCGCATAAAGGCGCATATTCTTCCCTGCCTTTATTACAGTCCCTTCTTTGTAATCCGGGCCTGTCTTCTTTCCCGGGGTCTTTGACCAGCCAAGAAAGCTTTTTTCTTTGCTGTTTTTCATTCCCGGAAGAGAAACACCTGCATTCTTTCTGACTGTCTTCCTGAGATTCGTATACTCTGTCCCGTGTTCATCGTAAAAACAGATTTTTACCGTACCGGTCTTCTGTGTTTTTCCAGCACTGACCTGTTGTGCCTGTACCGGAAAACACAGGGAAAGCATGAAAAACAGGAAAATCAGAAAACCCTTTTTTCTCTTCATTTTACCTCTTCATCCTCTCAGCCCTTTTCCGGGTTATAAACTCCCCTCTCCCGGAAACTGGAGATCATACATTTCTCTGGCAGCTCTGGTGATAATACCCAGCTCTTCTTCCATCCCAACAGCTTCCGGCAAGGCGATTGCCGTCTCATAGATGTCGCGCTGCAGCTTCTTTTTCGCCTTATCCTTGCTGATACTGATAATTCCGCAGAATGTGGTATTATAGGATCTGTCCGTAGCACAAAGTTCCATATAAAGCCTGACCATATGGCAGCACTCTCTGTAAAGAAGCTCCTCCTCGAGCTGCCCCTTCTTTCTGAACTCCTGGAATTTCAGTTTTTCCAGCTGCTTTGTAATTTCTTTTTTCGCACCCTTTGGCCCAAAAAGCTTATTTCCAGCCCCTCTGTTAAACTCCATTGCCATCCACAGAGCCAGATACCCGTCTGCTTTCATATCCTTTCCGCCTACCTGACTGTCACTGTAGCGGCATTCCCATAACTCTTTCCGGATTTCATTTGCCTCCGGCTCCTCGCCGGCTTCGATGGACTGGTTGAGAAGCTCCAGCCTTTTCATCGGGTCCTGTTCTCTGTAGTACTGTGCGATCGTAGGTGTATCCATCTTTTTTCCTCCTGTCATCCTTTAGGGTTCTTCGTAGGCCAGCTCGGTCTCTGCCAGATTCAGGGCCTCTTCAATCACTTTGTCCATATCCATATAGCGGTACATGCCCAGACGTCCGCCAAACAGAACATTTTTCTCTTCCAGCGCACGGCGCTCGTATTTGTCAAACAGTTCGTCATTTTTCGGGTCATTGATGGGATAATAAGGTTCTTTTCCCTTTTCCCATGCAGCCGGATATTCTCTCGTGATCACGGTCTTTGCCTGAGTTCCGAACTCAAAATGCTTGTGCTCAATAATCCTTGTATACGGTACTTCATAGTCCGTATAATTTACCACTGCATTGCCCTGGTAGTTGCCCATATCCAGAACTTCTGTCTCAAAACGCAGAGAACGGTACTCCAGCGCACCATAGCAGTAATCATAGAATTCATCGATCATGCCGGTAAACAGTACCTTATCGGCCTGTTCCATCAGAACCTCCCGGTTGGCAAAGAAATCTGTTTTCAGGCAGACCTGAACGCCATCCAGAAGCTTCTTCACCAGGTGGGTATAACCACCCTTCGGGATTCCCTGATAAGGATCCTTAAAGTAGTTATTGTCATAAGTGTAACGAAGCGGCAGACGTTTGATGATGAAGGCCGGGAGATCCTTGCACTCTCTGCCCCACTGTTTTCTGGTGTAACCTTCAACAAGCTTCTCATACACATCCTGTCCCACCAGGGCCAGTGCCTGCTCCTCCAGATTCTTCGGATGTGTGATGTGCATGCGGCTGATCTGCTCCTGAATCTTTGCCTTTGCCTCTGCAGGAGTCCGTACGCCCCATAACTGATGGAATGTGTTCATATTAAACGGCAGATTGTACAATTCATCCTTGTAAACTGCAATAGGCGAATTGACAAAATGGTTAAACTCTGCAAACTGATTTACATAATCCCAGATTTCCTTATTCGATGTATGGAAAATATGAGCCCCATACCGATGAACCTGAATTCCTTCTATTTCTTCCGTATAAATATTTCCGCCGATATGATCCCTTTTATCAATGACAAGACATTTTTTTCCTTTTTGTGCCGCCTCATGGGCAAATACAGCTCCGAACAGCCCGGCTCCCACAATCAGATAATCATATTTCTTCATTTGAAATGCCCCTTTCTGATAGTATTTCTTTATAAAGAATCATTATAGCAAACTTTCCCAAAAAAGGGTACCCCCAACATGCGGGAGCACCCTTTTTTATCTTTTCATGTTCTTTTTATTTCATTTCTTTTACACGTTCGAACTCGTCTGTAATTTCCTTCGATGGTGCCTTGGTTGCAAGGCTTACAACAATGATGCAGAGAAGGCTTACAAAAAAGCCAACTGCCAGGGAGTAAAGTCCTGTAGCACTTCCCAGCGTCTGTCCGCTGACAAGCGGTATGTAATCCCAGATGATAACAGTCAGACCACCACTGACAATTCCTGCAACAGCTCCCGGAAGATTCGTTCTCTTCCAGAACAGTGACATTACCACGATCGGTCCGAATGCGGAGCCAAGACCTGCCCATGCATTGGAAACAAGCCCCATGATACTGCTGTTTGGATTCCATGCGATCACAAACGCGATCACAGCGATCACCATAACCGTAAGACGGCTCACACGGAGAATCTCTCTGGAATCCGCATCCTTTTTCACAAAGCTGTGATACAGATCCTCTGAAACGGAAGAAGCGCTTACCAGAAGCTGAGAATCTGCAGTGGACATAATCGCTGCGAGAATACCGCAAAGGAAGATTCCTCCGATGAATGGAACCGCCAGTTCATTGGTAAACAGCTTACTGATCATCTCAATAAACACACTCTCGGAAGAAGCAGCTCCGTTTTCTCCCAGAATTGTCGGAAGAAGATAAGCACGGCCCACAACACCGATGACCACAGCCGCACCCAGAGAAAGGATATCCCATACGATTGCGATCACCCAGGATTTCTTCAGCTCTTTTTCATTCTTCACTGCCATAAAACGGGTCAGGATATGGGGCATGCCGCAGTAGCCAAGGCCCCAGGCAAGCTGGGAAAATATCTCAACAAAGGTATACGGGCGGTCACCGTTCTGAAATGGATTCAGAAAAGCAGCAGCACCACCCGCTGCGCCGCTCTGTTCAATGAGCTCTGTCAGATTTCCCGGAAGCATAAAATAGGCAATGATCGGTACGATCAGAAGGCCAATAAGCATCAGGCTTCCCTGTACAAAGTCCGTCACGCAGACAGCCATAAATCCGCCCATAAAGGTGTAACAGAGAATCACAGCTGCGCCGATTGCCAGTGCCACATGATAGTCGATTCCGAATACTGTGGTAAAAAGCTTTCCTCCTGCTGCCAGTGCAGATGCCGTATATACCAGGAAAAAGATTACGATCACAATGGATGAAATCAGAAGAAGAATCTTCTTTTTGTCCCGGAAACGATTCTCAAAGTAAGCCGGAATGGTCAGGGAATTGTTTGCAGCAATGGTGTATTTACGCAGTCTTCCGGAAATGCATACCCAGTTTAATACCGTACCGATAAACAGTCCTACCGCGATCCATACCTGTCCGGTTCCGAATGCGTAAATGGAACCCGGAAGACCCATGAGCAGCCATCCGCTCATATCGGAAGCCTGGGCGGAAAGAGCAGCCACCCAGCCGTTCAGTCCACGTCCTCCCAGAAAATAATCCTCGGAGTTTGAAGTTTTTTTCATATAGACTGCACCTATTACGATCATGATCAGTAAATAGACCACGAATGCAGCCAGTATTATCATTGTTGTTCCGCTCAAATTCTCTCCTCCTCTTGTTAAGTAAAATATTCTTTACCACTTTACCACAAGGAAGGAGCTAATGCAACTCTTTTTTCAGATATACGTTTTTAATATACCAAAGTGTTTTTTTCTCCCCATGGTCATGAAGGATGCGAAGAAGCCCCTCCAGTTCCTTTTTTGTCTGCGGATGTACGAACCACAGCTTTTCTTTGCTCTTCAGATAATAGTTCAGGGGTTCTTGATTGGTGTACTTATCCCCAAGATATGTGCGCGAAGCACTGATACGGTCCATGACCATCTCCGCCACATATTTTCTGGGCATCTGTGCCCCCATGATCACATGCTCCCCATCCAGGGAATAATCCACCCAATGCTCATAGTGGTGGCGGTTTCTCCCCTTATGGTGAAGCCAGGCAGTAGAAACCCCGATATCTTCTCTCTCTGCATTGTTTGGGCTTCTGTTTCCCTGATAATATCTGCAGCCCACCAGGAATTCCGCAGGAGAATATTTTGACAGGTCATGAAGAAGTCCCTGTTTGTATAATCCAATTCGGAAACAGTATTGCATCACCATAAGCTTATGCTTTGTGATCGTTTTGAAGTGAAGCCACGGGTGCATCTGCCTCTACCTCCTGTCCTCCCATCAGAACCACGATCGTGCGCGGACCGATTTCAATGGATTTTTTGCAGCTTTCCGACGGATGATCGCAGAATCCGTCTCCGGACAGATCCCCGGTATCCATCACTTTTTTCCAGTCCATACCCGCAGGAAGGTTTGGAAGAGCGATTTTTCTGTTTTCCCAGTGGAAATTATAGCCCACATATAGAAAATCGTCGGCTGTGCCGTCTGCTTTCTCAGTGTAAGCACCACAGTACATCACCCCAAGGAGACGGCTTGTATTCTCGTAGTTGCAGAACCATGCCCGCTCTCCATGGAAGGAAATGTCCGGGAAGCCTTTTGCCAGATAATCCGTTTCCTTCATCTCCTTCTTCATGTGCAGGATGGGATGTTCTTTTCGAAAAGCAATGGCTTTTTTCACAAAGGAAAGGAGTCCTTCGTTTTTCTTAAGCCCCTTCCAGTCAATCCAGCCCACCGGATTGTCCTGACAATAGGCATTGTTATTTCCATCCTGGGAATTGGCAATCTCATCGCCGCCATAGATCATGGGTACCCCCTGTGAAAAAAGCATCAGAGCAAAGGCATTGCGCATCTGCCGCTCTCTGGTCTGACGGACGATCACCTTTCGGCAGGGTCCCTCCACTCCGCAGTTCCAGGAGAAATTATAGTTGCTGCCATCGCCGTTATCTTCTCCGTTGGCTTCATTATGCTTGTAATTATAGGAAACAAGGTCGTTCAGGGTAAAACCGTCCTGACAGGTGATATAATTGATGACCGCATGGGAATCAGGATTCCTGCGGATCCGGTACTGCACTGACTGTACCATCTCTTCATCGCTTTTTAAGAAGCGCCGCATATCCTGCAAAAAGCCCTGATTATATTCGCCAAAACTCTTCTTTGCCGGAATTTTTCCATGGTAAAGAGCGCCGGCATCCATTCCATCTGCCATGATCATGGTTCCGGCAAGAACACCATCGCGCAGGATCATATCCAACGGGACTCCATCACCCAGAAGATGGAATCCATCCACATGATAAAAGCGTTTCCAGAACTGCAGGGCACGCAGTGCTGTCAGAGGGTTTACCTCGTTCGGGAAATACATTTCCATAATGCAGGCGATTCCTGCTTTATGCATAGCCTTTACCATATCACAGAATTCTGTCTGCGGGTCTTTCGTGGCACAATAGGAACTTTTCGGTGTAAAATAAAAGCCCTGTGTATAGCCCCAGTAATTGATCAGATTTCCCATCCGCGGTGCGATCATAGCATTCTGCTTCTGTACCGGCGGAAGCTCCATGAACTCATAAGACGGCATCAGTTCTACCGCATTGATTCCAAGCTCTTTCCAGTAAGGAATCATCTCTGCCAGCCCCGAAAAAGTTCCCTTTTTTCTTGTTTCTATTTTTGCCTGTTTCGTGTAGCCTCTCACATGAAGCTTGTACAGAATCATATCTTCGCAGGAAATACCCGGTTTGACATCGTCCTCCCAATCATAGGGAACAGCCGACAGAAACCCGCAGCGCACCTTATGCTCGTCATCACTCATGGGAGCCCCGAAATGTTCTCTTCCCATTATTCTGTAGGCACATGGGTCTGTCTGGATCTTCCCGTTAATTCTAAAGTTATACTCATAATCCTTTGCGTCAAAATCCTTCAGAAGGATCGCATAAATCCGTCCTGTACGATACTCTTCTGTCAGAGATATTTCAACCGACGGCTGTTTTGCATGTTTTCGGTACAGAAGAAGGGAAACTTCATCCTGCTCCTGTGCCTCCACGCCAAAATTATAACCTTCTGCCATCCTGTTCGCCCCTGATATCAGCGGATAGCCCGGCTGATATTTAATACCAGTATTTTTCTGGTTTGCCATTGGAAAGCCCTCCTTATTTTTGTATCCGGTCATGCTTTTAAATCCAGCTCCACAGGGCAGTGATCCGACCCCATGATTTCCGTATGGATTTTTGCGTCCTGAAGTTTCCCCTCCAGGGATGGAGAAACAATAAAGTAATCAATCCTCCATCCTGCATTCTTTTCCCTCGCCTTGAACCGGTAGGACCACCAGGAATAAACGCCTGTCACGTCTGGATAAAAATAGCGGAATGTATCGATAAACCCACTTTCCAGCACCTTTGTAAAACAGGCACGTTCCTCATCCGTAAATCCGGCATTGTTACGGTTTGTCTTCGGATTTTTCAGATCGATTTCCTGATGAGCCACATTCAGATCCCCGCAGCAGATTACGGGTTTTGATTCCTGAAGTTTTAACAGATAGGCAAGAAAATCTCTTTCCCATTCCATGCGGTAAGACAGGCGCGCAAGTTCGCTCTGGGAATTTGGCGTATACACCGTCACCAGGTAAAACTCCTCCATTTCCAGTGTGATAACACGCCCTTCCTTATCATGCTCCGGTATTCCGATTCCATACGATACAGACAGTGGTTCCTGTTTTGTAAAAACAGCTGTGCCTGAATAGCCTTTCCGATTTGCATAATTCCAATACTGATAATAGCCGGGAAACTCAAGCTTCACCTGGTTCTCCTGACATTTTGTCTCCTGCAGGCAGAAGATATCAGCATCCAGTGCCTGAAAACTTTCCTCAAATCCTTTTGTCACACATGCTCTGATTCCATTTACATTCCAAGATACAAGCTTCATATCAGTCTCCAATCTTTTGTCTGTCATAGTCTGCCACGCCGCATCCTGTCTTATCCGCTGCGCGTATTTATACCTGTAGATCATTATATCATAAAACCATGCATTCACAAACTACTTTTCTTCTTTTTCCGTCAATATCCACAATATGGCCGGATTACGGGCGTTTTTCCTGTACTTGCACTTCCAAAAGCACGGTGCTATAATCGTGCTGTAAAAAATCCAGATTCTGGAACGTTATAAATACGAGGGGGATTAAAATGGAAACTTACGAGATTTTTAAAGATTTGGCGATCATCCTGATTTCCGCCAAGCTGTGCGGTCTTCTTGCCGGGAAATTAAAGGCGCCCCAGGTAGTGGGCGAAATTATCGCAGGACTTCTGATCGGGCCATCTGTACTTGGTCTTGTACAGCAGACAGAGCTGATCAGCGGAATGGCTGAGATCGGGGTGGTGCTGCTGATGTTTTTCGCCGGACTGCAGACCAGTCTGAATGACCTGATGAAGACAGGCTGGAAAGCACTGCTCATTGCCTGCGCCGGTGTATTTGTTCCTTTAGGAGGCGGTTATCTTCTCTACTGCTGCTATTACGGTTTCGCTCCAGGCGGCTCCAGCCAGTTTTACTCTGCGCTCTTTACCGGTGTCATCCTTACGGCAACCTCTGTAAGCATCACGGTGGCTTCTCTGAAAGAGCTCGGCTACCTGAAATCCGAAACCGGAACCACCATTATGAGTGCGGCTATTATTGACGACGTAATCGGCATTATCGTTCTTACTTTTGTAGTCGGTATGAAAGACCCGGAAAGCAAACCGGTATCCGTAATCATCAGTACCGTGCTTTTTTTC
The DNA here is from genome assembly GCA_022764275.1 of Blautia sp. Classification (GTDB taxonomy): domain Bacteria; phylum Bacillota; class Clostridia; order Lachnospirales; family Lachnospiraceae; genus Blautia_A. The sequence continues at coordinate 19,463 of JALERH010000181.1, forward strand.
GTACTGGCACTGGTACTTGGCATGGTAATCTATCGTGTCTTCAAATGGCTGGATAATCTTTATCCTCATACAAGACGTATCCCGATTTTCGGTTTTGTCCTTGCATTTGCCATGGCCTATGTGGCAGAGAAATATTTCGGAATTGCAGATATTACCGGAGCCTATGTGGCCGGAATCATTCTGTGCAGTATTGATGATTCCGAATACATTGCCAGAAAAGTCGATATCAGTTCCTATATGCTTTTTGGACCTCTGTTCTTTGCCAGTATCGGTCTGAAAACCAATATCGAACAGGTCACACCGTCTCTGCTGATTTTCTGCATTCTCTTTGTCATAGTAGGTCTTGTGACCAAAATCATCGGATGCGGCGCTATGTCCAGACTGCTTGGTTTCAAAGGCTCTGATGCGCTGAAGATTGGTGTCGGCATGATGACTCGTGGCGAAGTTGCCCTGATCGTGGCGCAGAAAGGTCTGCAGGTGGGCATGATCGAGTCCAAGTACTTCACAGCAGTTATCCTTCTGATTCTGGTCTCCTCTATCACAACGCCGATCATGCTGAAGCTTTTGTACAGCAAAGATGGCACGAAGGCTGCCGCAAGGTAGGATTCAAACAGCTGAAAATGTTTTGCCGGGGTTGCTTTCCCGTCTGCTTTCTGTTACAATCAAGGAACACATACTAAAAGAAAAGTGAGGATTTTTTATGAGCGATACATTTGATTACAGCAATGGCGGCTGTGGTTCCTGCAGTTCCAGCGACTGCTCTTCCTGCGGCGGATGCGGCGGCGAGCAGCACAATACCATCACTCTTACCATGGAAGACGATACGGAGGTAGAATGCGCCATCCTGACGATCTTCCCGGTAGATGGGAAAGAATATATTGCGCTTCTTCCACTGGATGAAAACGGTCAGAATCATGACGGCGAGGTTTATCTTTATGTATTTTCCCGCACGGCTGATGGCGATCCCATGCTTGCAAATATTGAGGATGATGACGAATACCAGAAGGCTGCTGTTGCTTTTGATATTGTTCTCCAGAACGCAAGAGAGGCTGAGGAAGCAGGTAATGCAGCTGAATAATGGCTCCAAAAAAAGTGCGGTGGAACAGGTCAGGCAACCTGTTCCACCTTTTTTATATCCGGATCTTATACTCCATAGTAACGCATAATAGCATTTGCAACATATTCCGAACAGCCTGTTCCAAACTGCCTGTCACAAGCCTCTGCCAATTTTGAATTCTGCAGATATTCTTTTGCTAAATCCAGCAGAATATTTCTTGCATTATCAAGTACAAACATCTTTTTGTAGTTTTCCGCAAGCAGCTCTACAGCAGCCCGTTCCATATCCGTATCAGCGGATTCTTTTGCTGACATAAACTGTCTGTAAATTTTCGTGTTTTCATCCTGTTCCTGTTTAATTTCCTTAGTATCTCCGGTGGACTGCATGATTGCTTCCATTATCTTTTCTTTGCTTCCATACCACTTCATTAAGTCCGCCATAGCCTGTTCATTTGTAAATCCGGATGATAAGTACTCTTTATATTTTTCCAAGCTTCCAAATTTTTTCACCTGTTCATCAATGCTGTCTTTTGACATGCATTCCAAAGTATGGTTCACAATTTTCTGCACATCTTCATTACTAAATGCTTCAAAACTCATAGTATTAACCCCTTTCATCACATCCGTTATTAACTCAATAATTCCATTCAGACGATTCCGCTTCTGTTCCAGCAGAATCTTTTGAGTTAATAAAACCTGTTCTTTGTCGTAATCCGGAGTGTCCATGATTTTCTTAATCTCATTCAATGGAACTTCCAATTCTCTAAACAAGAAAAACTGATGCCCTTGATTTATTCTCACAGAGGACATCAGCTTTCACAATGAATTCCATTCCCCTCCGGGGAGAATTTCATTCCCATTTATACATTTATTCCAGTATTATACTTTTATCTTCCGGTCGTGCTGCCCAGGCCTCCGTTCCGGATGTCTGTGACATCGTCATCCACGGTGATCCCGTATTCCACGAAAATCCCCTGTGCAAAGCCGGTGCCTGCGGGAATCGTTACAGTTTTTCCTTCATTGGTATCATTTGTCAGCTTGGCAAAAATATGACCTTCATTATCGGAATAAAAATAATCGCTGTCAATAATCCCAACCGTATTATTAAACTGCAGACGGTACTTAAAACCGAGACCGCTTCTGGGGTAGCATTTCAGCACCCATCCCATGTCCATCTCCACACGGATTCCTGTAGGGATCTTGATGGTTTTTCCCGGTTCTATGGTAAAATCCACGGGAGCAAAGAAATCATATCCCGCGCTCCCGGAGGTTGCCCGCCTGGGAAGGCGGATTCCCTCATATATCTTTTGGATTTCCTCCTCCGGCACTTCGCCGAAGGTATCAATCCAGTCTTTCTGAAAACGCTCCAGGCTAACCTTATGAAATTTCCCGATTCGCCTCATAATTATTTTGCCTCTGCCGGAACATCCTTGATGCTGAAGCTCATTCTTCCCATCTTATCCTTGCCAAGGCATACAACCGTTACCTTGTCTCCAAGTGTCAGTACATCCTCTACACGGTTGATTCTTTCCTTACAGATTTTGGAAATGTGAACCATTCCCTCTTTGCTCGGAGCGAACTCCACAAATGCGCCAAACTCCTTGATGCTGACAACACGTCCGGTAAGAATCTGGCCCTGCTCAAAATCAGAAGCGATGATTTCTACCATCCGTTTTGCTTCCTGCATCTTCTTGTCCTCTACTCCGCAGATGGATACTGCGCCATCGTCGGTGATGTCGATTTTTACGCCGGTACGCTCAATTATAGTGTTGATGGTCTTTCCTCTCTGACCTACCACATCGCCGATCTTCTGCGGATCGATCTGAATCTGGATGATCTTCGGAGCATATTTTCCAACGCTTGGACGTGGTCCCGGAATACATTTCTCAATGACTTCTGTCAAAATATACTCTCTTGCCTCTTTTGCACGGCCGATGGCTTCCTCTACGATCTGTCTGGTAAGACCGTGAATCTTAATATCCATCTGGATCGCAGTGATACCATCATGAGTACCGGCTACCTTAAAGTCCATATCGCCAAAGAAGTCCTCAAGGCCCTGAATATCTGTCAGAACAATATAATCATCATCTGTGTCGCCTGTTACCAGACCGCAGGAGATACCTGCAACCGGTTTCTTGATCGGAACACCTGCTGCCTCCAGGGACATGGTGGATGCACAGATACTTGCCTGTGAAGTCGAGCCGTTGGATTCGAAGGTCTCAGATACGGTACGGATCGCATATGGGAATTCTTCCTCACTTGGCAGCACCGGAACAAGCGCTCTCTCTGCCAATGCTCCATGACCGATCTCACGGCGTCCCGGTCCTCTGGACGGTTTTGTCTCGCCAACAGAATAGGACGGGAAATTATAGTGATGCATGTATCTCTTGGAAGTTTCGAACTCATCCAGTCCGTCCAGTCTCTGTGCATCTGCAAGAGGTGCCAGAGTCGTCACAGTACAGATCTGAGTCTGTCCACGGGTAAACATAGCAGAACCGTGCACTCTCGGGATGATGTCAACCTCAGCTGCAAGAGGACGGATCTGCTTGATCTCACGGCCGTCCGGACGCTTGTGATCCTTCAGAATCATCTTACGCACGGTCTTTTTCTGATACTGATAAACAGCCTCGCCCAGAACGGCAAGCCATTCCTCATTGTCTGCAAAAGCCTCTTTCAGCTTTTCAGTAACGGCTGCAATGTTGTTTTCTCTTGTCTGTTTGTCATCAGAGAAAACAGCTACCTCCATCTCTTCCGGAGGCACAATCTTCTTGATTGCCTCAAACAGTTCTTCCGGAACTGCACAGGATGCGTAGGTATGTTTTTCTTTTCCGCACTCTGCAACAATCTTATCGATAAACTGAATGATTTCCTGGTTTACCTCATGTGCCTTGTAAATGGCCTCGATCATTTTTGCTTCCGGGATCTCGTTTGCACCAGCCTCGATCATGATGACCTTATCTCTGGTGGAAGCAACGGTAAGCTGCAGATCTGAGATATCCTTCTGTGCCATGGTCGGGTTGATGACAAATTCACCGTCGATCATTCCCACCTGAGTGGTGGCACATGGTCCGTCAAACGGAATGTCGGAAATACAGGTCGCAATGGAGGATCCAAGCATTGCCGGAATCTCCGGATTGCACTCCGGATCCACAGACATAACCATATCTACCAGAGTAACGTCGTTTCTGTAATCCTTCGGAAACAGCGGACGCATCGGTCTGTCGATGACACGGGAGGTCAGAATGGCATGCTCGCTTGCCTTTCCTTCTCTCTTATTGAAACCGCCCGGAATTTTTCCTACGGCGTACATTTTTTCCTCATACTCAACACTTAACGGGAAAAAGTCGATGCCTTCTCTTGGCTCTTTGGATGCTGTAGCAGTAGCCAGCACAGTGGTATCGCCATAATGCATCAGTGCTGCACCATTTGCCTGCTTTGCCACACGTCCGATATCTACGGTAAGTGTTCTTCCAGCTAATTCCATGGAATAACTTTTGTACATGTTTTTTCTCCTTTTCATTTTTAATATGTGAACGTCGAAACAGAAGTCCGAAACAACTGAAAAACCTGTTTATCCTCAGATAAATAACCTTTTCAGTAGTCTCGGGAAAAACTTCTGTCATCGTTCCTGAGTTTTAAAAAAGGGCGGATGGTTAATCCGCCCCTCCGCATACCAATTATTTTCTCAAGCCTAATTTTTCAATCAGTGCACGGTATCTTTCGATGTCTGTTTTCTTTAAGTAAGCTAACAGTCCACGTCTCTGACCTACCATTTTCAGCAGACCGCGTCTGGAATGATGGTCCTTGTGGTTGCTCTGTAAATGCTCGGTGAGTTCCTGGATTCTGGCTGTCAGGATTGCTACCTGTACCTCTGGTGAACCGGTGTCACCCTCACATCTTGCATACTCTTTGATAATGGCTGCTTTCTTTTCCTTTGAAATCATCTTTGATTTCCTCCTTAAAATATTTTTTGGTAAACGCCGCATATTAAGAGACGGTCGGAGACTCCAACCCCTGAACATGGGCTATTTTCACACCTTGCCTAGTATAGCATACCGAAACTTCTCTGTAAACTCTTTTTTTAAAAAGTTTCCGTCAAAATCATCTTCCTGCTGCCTGTGCTCTTTTCTCTTTCTGCTGTTCGATCGGATCATCGTCCATCAGAGAAAATGCGATATTGGTAGCGTGGTCAGAAACACGTTCCAGACCGGAAATAATATCGGAGAACATCATGCCGGCACTTGCGGTACACTCGCCTCTGGTAAGTCTCTGAATATGAGACTCCTGCAGTTCTCTCTCCGCCTGATCCACCTGATCCTCCAGATCCAGAATTTCCTGCATATGCTCCTGATTGTTCCTGGAGAACATGTCCAGTGCATATGTAGTAATCTTGATTACCATATCCAGCATGCCGGAAAGCTCTCTCTTTGCCTGATCACTGAAATCAACGCCCCGTTCCATTCTGGATCTTGCCGCATCGGCAATGTTTTCCGCATGGTCACCGATACGCTCGATATCGTTTACCACATGGAACAGACCGCCAAGGCTTTTGGCATCGTCTGCCGGAAGTGTAGTCTCATTGACTTTTACCAGATAATTGGTAATCTCATGATTCAGGAAGTCAATCTGCTTTTCTACTTCATAGACCTGCGCGATGTCCTCTTCATCCAGCGTGATCAGCGCATTCATGGCACGCTCAAGGTTTGTAATGGCCATATGACCCATTCGCTCCATTTCCCTTGTGGCATCAAACACAGCTGTTGTGGGAGAAAAGACAGATTTTTCACCAATATACTGAAGCTTGAACGTTTCCTCTGTTTTTTTCTCATCACCTTTTATCAGCCAGCCGGTGAGTTTTACAATCTGTTTAATAAATGGAGCAAGAATAATAACCTCAACAATCTTGATCAGCGTATGCGCATTTGCCACCTCACGTCCCGGATTGCTTCTGGAAATCATCTGGATAAAGCCTGTTACAGGTTCCAAAGCCACGGTCAGAATAAGGTATATGATTGCCGTACCGATAATATTAAACAGAAGATGAATCAGAGCCGCCCTTTTCGCATCCCGTTTCCCATTCAGTGATGCAAGCAGTGCTGATACACAGGAACCGATGTTGCATCCGAGAATGATAAAAAAGCAGATTCGGATATCAAGAAGTCCCTGATTTGCCAGAAGCAGCACGATACCGACTGTAGCAGAAGAGCTCTGCAGAACAGTCGTCACCACAATACCTACGATCACTGCCAGGAAATGGCTGGTCAGGGAAGACATGATTTCCACAACCTGCGGTGATTCCTTCAGCACGGACATAGAGGAAGACATCGTGGTAAGCCCCATAAAAAGGATACCAAATCCAAGAAGCACCTCCCCGATGCGCTGCAGTTTTACTTTTTTACAAAACATCAGCATAACCACACCTGCCATGACGATTGCCGGTGCAAGAGTAGCCAGATTAAAGGATATCAACTGAGAAGTAACTGTCGTACCGATATTGGCACCCATAATTACTCCGGCAGCCTGATACAGGTTCATAAGCCCTGAATTTACAAAGCTGACTACCATAACCGTAGCCGCACTGGAGGATTGGATGACTGCTGTAAACAAAGTTCCTACCAAAATTCCTCTTATTGGGGTTTTGGTGAAAAACTCCAGGATACTACGCATCTTGGCGCCTGCTACTTTTTCGAGGCTTTTGCTCATCAGCTCCATCCCATACAGAAAGAGGCCCAGGCCTCCCATTAAACCAAGAATAATCTCTGCCATAGCTTAATGATCTCCCTTGTATTTTACACAAAAATTACGTTCTCTTTTCCGTTTCTTAACAAAAGAAGCGTACATTACTACTATAAAGGAAAATTTTTGTTTTGTCTACCGTATTTTCCCAAATTTCACTTTCCGCTTTTTTCCGATGAGATTTTCTCAAAGTATTCTTTGCCCACCTGTGCATCCTTCAAAAGCTGCATCTTTAAGGCCTCAAGAGAAGAAAATTTCTGTTCCGGCCGAAGGAAATGTTTGAAATCCACCTGGCAGCTTTCCCCGTATAAATTCTCATCGCAGTCAAAAAGATATGTCTCAACTCCGATAAATGCCTCCCCGATGGTCGGCTTATATCCTACATTGGTAATTCCGCGAAATGTCTGGCTTCCAAAATGAGAAATTGTGACATATACGCCATTGGGAGGCATCAGCTTATCCCTGGTGGGAACTACATTGGTGGTAGGAAGAAGCATTTTGTGACCAAGCCCCCGTCCATGCTCCACAATCCCGTCAACCAGGTAATCCATGCCCAGAAGATCGGTGATTTTTTCCATATTCCCCCTTTTCAGTTCCTCCCGGATATAGGTACTGCTGATCTTGCGATGTCCATCCATCTCTTTTGAGAGTATTTCCACCTCGAAACCGTATTTTTTTCCCATTTCCTTTAAAAGCCAGGGAGTTCCCTTTCTTTCAAATCCAAAACGGTTGTCCTCTCCCACTGCCACATAGGAAGCCTGCAAATCTCCGATAAGAATCTCCCGTATAAAGTTTTCCGCTTTCATATGCTTGATATGGTCGTCAAGCGGACACTCGATCAGAATATCCACTCCCATTTTTTCAAGAAGAGCAGCCCGCTCCTTTCTGGTGAGGATCATCTGGCTGGACGAATCAATGGCAAAAAGCACAGCCTGCTCCCCCAGTTCCTTGCGCTCCAGAATCTTTTCCACCAGCTTCCTGTGTCCGCGGTGAATGCCGTCAAATTTTCCCATCGTGACCGCACAGCCTGATAATCTGGGGAATTCACCGTCTATTCTCAGGTATTCCATACGTTTCTCCTAATGCCTGTCCAAAGCTGCATAAAACGCTGCCCGGAACCGATTTTTAAGTCAGAACATCTTAACCGGATAATATCGTTCTTTTTTTGCATCCCAACTGAAAATGCCTGCAAAAAAGCCGTTGCTTGTACACATACGTACCCATCCTTCTTTGTGCTGACATCTTACAAATGCCTCCTGAATGGGATTTCCGTTTAAAAGGAGCCTGTCGCCCTCCGGCCGGCATATAAGGCGCGGATATTCTTTCAGCGCCTCGTCTACAGAACAGATTTTCTCCGAAATCGTGCCCTCCTCCACAGATGCTTCCACCTGTGACAGCGTCAGGCAGTCTGAAAGGGTGAAGCTTCCCACTCTGGTTCTGAGAAGGGACTCCATACAGCCTCCGCAGCCCAGTTTTTCCCCGATATCATGGCACAGGGTGCGGATATAAGTCCCTTTGCTGCAGGTCACGGTAAAACGTATCAGAGGAAGCTTTACCTCCAGAATTTCTATTTCATGAAAGCATACAGGACGTGATTTTCTCTCCACCACCTGTCCTTCTCTTGCAAGCTCATAAAGCTTCCTGCCGCCTACCTTCAAAGCCGAATACATGGG
>JALERH010000186.1 GCA_022764275.1 Blautia sp.
ACATAGGTAAAGGAACGCCGAAGATGCTCAAACAGCGGTTCGGCCTTTTCCACATGGCAGTCAAAAGGAACCATTTCGTCCAGAATCCCATAATCTCCTGTTTCACGAAGATAAGCGGAGACTGCGGCGATGAGCCAAAGCGGGTCGTCGTTAAAGCCGCTTCCTACGTCCAGATTCCCCTGTTTGGTGAGCGGCTGATACTGATGGTAAGCACTTCCGTCCTCAAACTGGGTTGCCGCGATGTCGAGGATTCGTTCCCTTGCCCGTTTTGGGATCAGATGGACAAATCCCAGAAGATCCTGGCAGGAATCACGAAAGCCCATGCCGCGGCCTGTGCCGGATTCGTAATAGGAGGCAGAACGGGACATATTGAATGTAACCATACACTGATACTGATTCCAGATGTTTGCCATCCGGTTTACGTGCTCGTTTTCGCTCTGAACGGTATAGTGGGAGAGAAGATCGTCCCAGTAACTCTTAAGCTCTTCGAATGCCGCATCGACCTGGGCGCTGGTCTCAAAGTGTTTCTGCAGCGCGATGGCGCCGTCTTTTCGAATGACATTCGGTGCTTCCCATTTGTTGTCTTTTGGATTTTCGCAGTATCCCAGCATGAAAATAAATTCTTTTTCTTCTCCCGGGGCAAGCGTTACATCAATCTGGTGGCTTGCAATGGGGTACCAGCCGCTGGCGATGGATCCCCGGCTTTTGCCCTCCTCTACGGCGGCAGGTGCATTGTTTCCCCGTCCCTGTCCCAGGAATTCGTCTCGGCTTGTGTCAAAACCGTTCACAGGAGCATTGACGGTGAAGAAGCTGTAATGGTTCCTGCGCTCCCGGTATTCTGTTTTGTGGTAAATCGTACTTCCGATCACTTCCACTTCTCCGATGCTTAAATTTCGCTGGAAGTTTGTCATATCATCCATTGCATTCCACAGGCAGAATTCCACATAAGAAAAGAGCGAAATCTGTTTCGTTTCGCCGGAAAGGTTTTTCAGAGTCAGCTTATTGATCTCACAGGCTGAATCCACCGGTACAAATGCAAGAAGACTGGCGCAAAGACCGTTCTTTTCCCCGCGGAAGCGGCTGTATCCCATGCCATGCCGGCATTCATAGGAATCTAGAGGAGTTCTGGCGGGCATGAATCCCGGATTCCAGATGGTTTCTCCATCCTTGATATAGTAATATTTTCCGTTGGAATCTGCGGGAATGTTGTTGTAGCGGTAGCGGGTGATACGCAGAAGCTTTGCATCTTTATAAAAGCTGTAGCCGCCGCATGTATTGGAAATCAGTGTGAAAAAATCCTGGCTTCCAAGGTAGTTGATCCAGGGAAGAGGGGTATCGGGTGTGGTGATGACATATTCTTTGTTTTTGTCATCGAAAAAACCGTATTTCATAGTAATACATACCTCCTGTATGGAATATAATAGTAATAACGGAATATCAATCATGTTCCGGGAAAAAGAAAGAAAACAGCAAGGACGAAAACGAATAAGTTTAGAAAACAACAGATATCTGATTAGAAAAACTTTAATTTTACATAAGTATAATGGATATATTGGGAAAAATCAATTGTTTTTTCTAAAAAGGAAAGGAGAATTACGAACACGAAAAGTTTCGCTAAATTTTCTGAAAAAATTGTGACAAAGACTATAAATTGAAAAAGCTATTTTGTGCAAATACGAGAACTTGTATAAAATGAATAAAAAATGAAAAATATTACTTGATTTTTTGTGCAGATGGGAATATGATAACAATACGAAAACGATTTAGAAAACACAGACAAAGTAAACAAAAAACTAAGAATTAAGAGGTAACCCTATGGTTTCCATGAAAGAGATCGCAAAAAGATGTGGTGTTTCTGTAGCGACTGTCAGCAAAGCCCTGAATGGTTATTCTGATATCGGGGAGGAGACAAAAAAATTTATAGCGAAAACTGCATCTGAAATGGGATACCTTCCGAATTCTTCCGCCAGAGCATTGAAAACAAAACGGAGCTTCAATCTGGGAGTCCTGTTTGTGGATGAGGCTATGAGCGGACTGACACACGACTATTTCAATCATGTATTGGAAAGCTTCAAAATTACGGCAGAGAAAAAAGGCTACGATATTACGTTTGTCAGCGGAAATGTTTCCGGACAGAGGATGAGCTACTATGAGCATTGCCGTTATCGCGGTGTAGACGGAGTGGTGATGGCCTGTGTGGATTTTTTCGCAGAGGAAATGCGGGAGCTGATCCAATCAGATATCCCGATTGTCACCATTGACCATATCTGTGATGGACGGATTGCGGTAGTTTCCAATAATATCCAGGGAATGGACGAGCTGGTATCCTATGTGTATGGAAAAGGACACAGAAAGATTGCCTACATACATGGAGATGATTCTTCCGTAACGAGAAATCGGATGGGATCCTTTTACAGGGTGCTGGAGAGATACGGAGTGGAGATACCGGATGAATATGTGCGGCAGGCCCCGTATCGGGATGCAGATCAGGCGGCTATACGTACCGGTGAATTGCTGGACTTGCCCGACCCGCCAACCTGTATACTTTATCCGGATGATTTCGCAGCGCTGGGAGGAATCAATGAAATCCGTGAGAGAGGATTATCCATACCGGAGAATATTTCCATTGCCGGATATGACGGGATCAACATCGCCCGGATTCTGGAGCCAAAGCTGACAACCATCTGCCAGGATACCGCAGCAATTGGACGGATTGCGGCAGAAAAGCTTGTCGAGCTGATTGAACACCCAAAAACAACACTGATTGAGAAAATCACAGTAGACGGAACTTTGTTTACGGGATCTTCTGTGAAAACATTGAAGTAGCAGGGAGAAATTTCTATTACAAAGGTAATTAGAAATAGAATGAAAACAAAATCTAAGGAGGTAATAAGATGAAGAAAAAAATGGTAAGTGTTTTATTGACCGCATCCATGTTGGCAGGTATGGTAGTCAGCGCAGTTCCGGTTATGGCAGAAGATGCTGAGACACCGGAGAATACGGTTACAGGTGATGCATCCGCGGATGGCGCATTTGTAGTCTGGGGTTGGAACGATGATATTAAAAAGATTCTGGATGGGCCATTCAAAGAAGCTTATCCGGATGAATATGAGAGAATCGTATTCGTAAATACCGGCGGTTCCGATTATTACCAGAGCAAACTGGATCCGATTCTGGATGATCCTTCCAATGAACTGTACCCGGATATGATGGGACTGGAAGTTGACTACGTTCAGAAATATGTAAACAGCGATTGGGTTAAGAGCGTAGCAGACCTCGGAATTACCGAAGATGACTATAAGAATATGTATCAGTATAATCTGGATCTTGGAACAGACATGGACGGCAATGTAAGAGCTCTGTTCTGGCAGGCAACACCAGGATGCCTTCAGGTTCGTGCAGACCTTGCAGAGAAATATCTGGGAACCACAGATCCGGCTGAGCTGGCTGAGAAATTCAAAGACCTTGATACGATCCTTACAACTGCAGCAGAAGTAAACGAAGCTTCCGGCGGAAAATGCAAACTGTTTTCCGGTTATGATGAGATCAAACGTATTCTGACAAACTCCAGAAGCGTTGGATTCTATGATGAAAATGATGTGATCACTCTGGATGAAAACATCACAACTTATCTGGAAACTGCAAAAACCATGTATGATGAAGAGCTTACCTTTAATACCGATCAGTGGAGTGCTGACTGGTATGCAAACATGGACGGCGACGGTGAGACAAGCAATGCAGCAATTGCTTACATGGGATGCCCATGGTTCACCTACTGGTGCTTAAGCGATACATGGAAGAGCAACACCATCCTTGTTCCGA
>JALERH010000190.1 GCA_022764275.1 Blautia sp.
TTTGTAAAGATGCAGAATGCATATGATGAGCGTTATCCGGATACGATGGAAATGCCGAATCAATATGAAAACTGGTGGGTGGACGGCCCGTGGGAATTCACCTTCGATGTGACAAAGGACGACAGCCAGACGGTTGTAAAGGAAATAAACGATGTGGACGAAAACGGTATCGGACTGGTATCTGTAACGAAAACACCTTTTGAAATCACGGTGCAGGACGGGCAGAATTATAACACCTTCACGGTAGTTCTGGACGCAGAGGGGGAACTCATGGACACCGGAAAATTCGGCGGAAATACCAACGTGCTGGCAATCGGGGATCACGATGTATCAAAAGTGGATGTGTATATCTGCGATCATGACGAGTATATGGATGAACTGAAGGGATACTACTGGTCCGAGGATTATGAGGAGAAAAAGAAGGAGAAAACCTTCAAACAGCTCCTGGATGAGCGGGCACTTTATCATAAAGAGGTTTCCTTTGCGGAGTAAGCACTAAAATTTTTTCTGAATAAAAATCGGCCATTTTTATTTGTGATTCGTATATATTTGTAGTAAAATGATAAACAGGCAGACAAAAAGCGAAAACTGGTAAATGGGTATCAGATTACGGATGATAAAACGAATAAAACAAATAAAACTTGGCCCTGCGGGGCGGGAAGGAGCTTCATATGAGATATGAGATTAAAGGAGAAACGCTTCCGGTTGTGATCTGTTATCTGGAAAGCGGAGAGAAAATGATCACAGAAGGCGGAGGAATGGCATGGATGTCTCCCAATATGAAAATGGAGACTACGTCGAATGGGGGAATCGGAAAGGTTTTTGGCCGCATGTTCTCCGGTGAAAAGCTGTTCCAGAACTTCTACACAGCAGTAGGAGGGAACGGGATAATCGCATTTGCATCCAGTTTTCCGGGTTCTGTGAGGGCGTTTGAGATTTCGCCGGGAAATGAGATTATCGCGCAGAAGACGGCTTTTCTGGCCAGCGAGGCAGGCGTAGACTGCTCCATTCATTTCAGCAGAAAATTCAGCTCCGGGTTGTTCGGCGGTGAGGGATTTATCATGCAGAAATTCTCCGGACATGGAACAATGTTTGCAGAGTTTGATGGTCATGTAATCGAATACGATCTGAAAGCAGGACAGAAAATCGTGGTGGATACCGGTCATCTGGCAGCCATGAGCAGTTCCTGCAGGATGGAGATTGTAAGTGTACCTGGCGTGAAAAACATGCTGTTTGGCGGCGAAGGTATTTTCAATACAGAGATTACAGGACCTGGCCATGTATGGCTCCAGACCATGCCGATTTCCAATGTGGCAAACGCATTAAGACCATACTTCCCGACTGGAAACAACAACTGATCATTTAATACATAAAACCTCCGGCATAGGGACCATGCATACGAAATGCAAACGGTCCGAAAATGCCGGAGGTTTTTCTTTTCCGGGCTGCCAGGACAGCCTTGCCCGGTCTATGCTTTCGCCTGTACTTCCCGGATCATACAGTATTGCTTCAGGTTAAAGTGAGGTTTTTCCACCACACCGTAAATCTTGAACCCGAAATGCTCATAGATGGGTACATTATTGGGGTTATGGGTTTCCAGGGAAATGAGCATTTTGTGCTTCTGGGCATAATCGATGACTTCATCCATCAGCAGTTCCGCAAGACCGTGATGCTGGTGGGCGGGATCTACAGCCAGATAAATGACATGAAGCCGCTCTGTCTGGTGGAGTTGGTCTGTCCAGCTGGAATTCAGATAATCCTTTCCGAAAATAAAATTCCAGAAGGTCTTCAGGCTGGGGTCCTCTTTGATCAGCCAACCATCCGTAGAAATTGTGGCACGGAGTTCAGAGAGGCAGTAATGCAGAACGTTATATGATTCCGATTCATCGGAGACCACCAGAAGACTGTTCAGGGCCGGGCTGTCCGCATAAATCTCACATGTCTCGAAAAATTCTGTCAGATCACAGGAAAACAGTTCCGGAAGGAGACGCTTTCTTGTTTCCGGATCCGGTATCAGCGCATGATACAGCGGATCTTCGGCAAAACATATGGTGAGAAGCTTTTGAAGCTTCGGCAGATCTTCCTTTTGGACTCTGTACAAATTTTCGCTTGTCATAACGTATTTTCTCCTCTTTTAAATATCCAGTTCCGTTAATAATTGAATAATTTTTTCAGCCGCATCGGTCATATAGCGGATGTCATCCCGCAGGCAGGACTTCTGTCTGCGAAATGCAGCGTCCAGACGGCGGATGTCTTCATCCAGCATCGGGGCGGGCTCCTGCAGACGGGACTTTAATTTCTGAACGATTCCGTAGAGATTTTCGTGATGGACAATACGTCCGTATCCCCACATCAGCCGTTCCTTTGGCTGGTGAAGAATGTATTCTGTAAAATGATAATAGACCTCTTCGTCAAAAAGAAAGGCATACATATTATTATCTACCTGATAAAGAGCGGCCAGCGCCTGACGGACATCCCCGGCCTTCAGGGATTTCAGGGCAGACTGAAGCTCATGCAGATTCCGCTGTACGGCTTCTTCCGGGAAAATGACCTCATCGTGCCAGTTCAGGCGCACGAAATAATCCTGTGTTTTTCGAAAAATATGATAAAGCGCTGCTGCTGTGGATTCCTGACGCTTGCGGAAGGCAAGGCGTTCGTCAGGCAGTTTCAGTTTCAGGTAGTCCCCGTTGATCTGGCTGATTTTCTCATAGATTTCATCAGCAAGTGCTGCGGCATGTTTCAAAAGAGCAGTAAGCTCTTTTCCGGTACAGCCGGCAGCGGCACACATGCGTTCATTGACTGAATCCGCGGCAGCCCGCAGCATTTTTCCGAAATCAAAAGGCGGAAGAACCAGTTTATCCATTTCCAACACCAGCTTCAGATAGCATTCATGGTGAAAACGGTATACAGGCTCCTGGTATAAATCCTGATTGTCATATTGGGAGTGATAATAATTCTGCATAAAAGGTCCGGCACTGAAGTCATTCACCATGGAAGGGATTCCTGCAATGGCCATGGAAAAATCGTCAGACCAGGTTTCGATAGGATACAGCACGGTCATGCCGTCAGGAAAGGCTTCCCCTGGGACGTCCAGAGTATCCACAAATTTCTGCATGAAATCCGCATATTCGTATGTACAGCGGACTGCGTCGCGGGTGTTGTGGGCGTGGGCCGGAAGTTCAAAATTCAGGTTTGCGATCACCTTTCCCTGCCATTCCGGATGAATACGGAAAACCTGGTTATAGGCTCCGGTAGACCAGTCGTATTTCGAATCGATGACACCCCATTCCTCTGCGGCCATGGCACAGAAAACAAGGGTGTGGGCAGGCTGATAGCCGCCTTTTATCAGAGCACGGGCAATGCCAAGCATCAGGGCAACAGCAGCATTGTCATCCTGGAAGCCATCAAAATAGGAATCATAGTGGGCGGAAAGCAGAATCATGGAATCCGTCTCTGTGCCCGGGATTTTGCCAGTGATATTGGCGGAGGTTACATCGGGCATGATTCTGGAGCTGGCATCCAGCCATACTGTGACACTGTGAACATCAGAATCGTAAGCACCGTGATTTTTTTCTTCCCCCGAAGCCTTCTCAAACATGATGGATTTCAGAAGAGCAGCATCTGCCTGAGAAAGAGAGAATGCCGGGGCAAATTCAGGCCCTGCAATATCCTGGGCATTTAAGGCTGTGGCATCCACCTCCCCATATCCCTGCGTCTGCACAGCAATCAGGGCTGCAGCGCCCTTTAAGTAGGCCTGATACACCGGAAAGCTGATCCACCACTCATCTCTCTGATTCATTTCCACCATAACCAGTTTGCCGCGCACATCCACTCCTTCATAATCCGAGGCCGTACCCTTCCCCAGATAGACCAGCTCGTAAGCCTGGAAACCATCCGTGACAAAATCCGTCTGGTAACCGCCCATCTGGCAGATGTGCTCCTGTCCGTCCGGAGCAATAAATTTCAGAATGGCTTTTTCAAATTCCCATCCATCCAGACGAAAGGTATCCTTTGTGACCTCAGACAGTCCGATATTCTGCATTTCCTCAAAAAGAATATCGCCTGTGGCGCGTTCTGCCCGGGAGCCGGCTGTCCGGTATCCCAGAGCAGGATTTGTTTTATGTGTTTCCATCCTTTTGGCAATCTCGTAGGAATAATCCGTATCCAGAAAGGACAGACAAGTTTCTTCTATGTTCAATACAATCGCCCCTTTTGTTCATAAATGCTGCAGGTAAATCTTTATTTTTGTACAAAAGTCATTCTATCACAGTTGTTTTGGGGAAACAAGCGTGGTATAATAAATAAAATTGACTTTATTTGTACACTAATTTTCAATGAGTTCCGGATTACATGATGAGGGGTTTGAAATAATGAAGGGTGTTAAAGAAAAAAAGCCCGGCAGTACCGTAAAAAAACAGGGAATTTTTGTCTTCTGTCTGTGTATTGCCATCATGTTCTTTCTGATTATTTTTCTGATGGTTCGTTTTGGCAGAGACACAGATCAGATTTTTGACAAAGTGATCGAGGATATGCTCGTTCCGTCCCATACAGAGACCGTCAGGGTGGTAAATGATAAACTGAAAGAGCACGAAGGGGAAATAGAAGAGGAGAAGATTTTTAACGGGAATACTGCGAAAAAGGAAAACAGAGTATATCATTATATCTGCACCAGAGAAGGAAAAGTGCTTGCCGGGGATGTGAAATATTACAGCATCGGCTTTACTCTGCGGAACGAGCTCTCCAGAAGGAGGGTTCCGGAAAAACGCATCCAAGAGATGGAGGAGGAACTGAAGAGCCTTATTCCGGGGAAACCTCTGTATTTTTCCAATCTGGAAGGAAACGGCATCTATATGGCGGCATCCGCGTTGGATTATCATGACTGGGTTCTGGTATCCGTTTATCAGTCTTCCGATATGGAAAAAAATAGAAATACGATTATCCGAAACACCCGGATTCTGGCAACGATTCCGGTGATCTGTTTTATTCTCATGGTACTCCTTACTATGCGATATTACCTGAGACAGCAGAAAAAAATTGCGAAAGGGCAGGCCAGGTATGATATTCTGGCAGGATTTTCCGATACCGTACTTTTCGAGTATGATTGTATGGATAAAACCCTTGTTTTTACACCGAATATTACCACACAGTTTAATGTAAAAGAAGTGGATATGATTCGTCCCTTTGATAAAAAACAGAGCCTGTCTATCGTTTATCCGGAAGACGAATCCAAGGTTCTGAATCTTCTGGAATCTGTAGATGAAATGCAGGATGGAGAAGTCCGGGACATCACCATAAGGCTCATGGATAAAGACGGGAATTATCGCTGGGTACGCTGGCAGGCACGGCTTTCCTGCGGAAGATTGGGCAGGCCGCAGGCTTTGCTGGGTAAAATCTCAGATGTACACGAAGAAATGACAAAAGAGAAAGTGCTTATGAAAAGAGCTTCTGTGGATGCACTTACCGGTGCATTGAATCGTGCCTCCGTGGAAACTGAAATTAAGGCGCAGCTTGGAGAAAAAGGGAAAAAAGGTTTTCTGTTTATGGTGGATGTGGATGACTTCAAGTCGGTCAACGATACCTGGGGACATGCGGCTGGAGACCGGGTGCTTGCATGTCTGGTGGAAGAGCTGAAAAAGAATTTCCGCAGGAAGGATCTTATTGGAAGACTGGGTGGAGATGAATTTATTATCTTTATGACAGATGTGGATGATGTATCTGTTGTAAGAAAAAAAGCGGAAATCCTTTTGGAAAATCTTTCCCATATCGATGCCCCGCGCTTTACCATAAGCATGGGCGCTGCGGCATATCCGAAGGCAGGAAAAACGTATGAGGAACTTTATCTGGCTGCGGATAAGGCCATGTATCAGGCAAAAAACAATGGGAAGAACAGTCTTTATATTGACGAAAACAGTGATTGCTGAAACAGGATTGAGAGGTGTATGAGGATGCGTCTGGAGCGTGTGCAGAATGCATTGAAACAGAAAAAAATCACATATGACTATACGGAGACAGATGGATGTGGGAGCATTGACTTCCTGTTCCGTGGACTGAAATTTCATGTGTGGGAGTATGAGGATCATGCCTGGGGAGCGGAGACGAATATTTTTGAGGCAGGACGCAGCCAGGACATAGAAGGCGACTATGAGGAAGTGATCGCCGGAGAGATTCTTTCCTGGCCGGATATGCTTCCGGGAAGCTGAGAAAGGGAAAAAATATGAAGCTTTATGATGTTTTTACTCAAGGAAAAGAATACAGGAATCAGGTTTATGCCTTGTATCAGGAGGCTTTTCCGGAAGAAGAAAAAAAGCCGGTAAGTATGTTGGAAGACATGGAAAAACAGGGAAAACTGGAGATTCTGGCAGTTGTGGAGGATGGCGGTGAAGGAGAGCACTTTGTGGGTCTTGCCATCAACATGAAAGAACCATCGGGAGGAACCCCATTGAAAGGAAAAGAGACGGCACTCCTGGACTATTTTGCTATCTCACCGGATGTGCGGGGCAAAGGCTGCGGCAGCAGGGCTCTGAAGCTGCTTCTGGAGCGTTTTGCAGGAAAAACATACATTTTTGAGGTGGAGATGCGGGACGAAAAAGCGCCGAATGCCGCGCTGCGGGAGAGGAGAATCGCTTTTTATCTTCGGGGCGGACTGCAGGAGACCGGACTTTTTGTCCATGCGTACGATACAGATTTTGAGATCCTGGCGCCGGATGGTCAGGTGACATATGAACAATATGTGGGATTTTTGAGCAGGCTCATGGGAGAAGAGGAGATGAGGCGTGTGGTGAATCCCACGCTGATCAGAGAGTAGGAGGGACGAAAGTCCCTCCATTATTTATCCTGCTCATCGGATACGCGGATTACATCGTGAAACCCTTCCGTGTAATGGATTTCATAGTCCTCCGTGATAAAGACTCCCTGGACGCTGCCGAGAGACTCGAGATATTCCCTGCCTTTTTCCAGCCCCAGGGCAAAACAGGATGTACTCAGGGCGTCTCCGTCCACGGAACGATCACTGATGATCGTGACGGAGATCAGTCCATTGTCACAGGGATAACCAGTCTTTGAATCAAGAATATGATGGTATAGTTTTCCATCCTGTTCAAAATATCTTTCGTAAACTCCGGAAGATACGACAGATTTATCGGCAATCTCCATCACCGCGATTGTCTCACTGCGATCCGCAAAGGGCTTCTGAATGCCAATCTTAAATGGCGTGTCGGCGGCTTTTTCTCCGATGCAGAGGATATTTCCGCCCAGATTGATGACTGCGCTTTTTACTCCGTGGGAAAGCAGGTACTCTTTCATCTGGTCTGCAATGTAGCCTTTGGCAATCGCTCCCAGATCAAAGGCAGTATCGGGAGAAGAAAGCGTTATCAGACGTCCGTCGATGGAGACGCCTTCACAGCTGCATTTTTCCACTGCATTCTGAATGTCCGCAGCAGCAGGAACTCTGGGATTTTCGGAGGTGAAATCCCAGAGGGAGGTGAGCGGCGCAATGGCGGCGTCAAAAGCGCCGTCTGTATCCCGGGAATAGGAAAGCGCCAGAGATAAAAGTTCTGCCAGCGGCTCGGACACCTGATAGGTATTGGTGGTTCCTTCTTTAAGGGGAAGAAGACGGTGGTTTAACTGATAGAGTTCACTGTCTTCGTCTGTCCGGCTGAAGATTTTTTCATATTGATCACACAGTCCGATGCAGTCGGAAAGCAGCTCCTGATTCCGGGAATCATAGAGAGAAACCGTTACGATGGTGTCAAGCTTAAAGCTTGTCTGGGTCAGAGGTTCTCCTTCGGATATGCTTTCTTTTTCAGAATCCTCCGGCGATCCGGACATCTGTGGTATATTACATCCCGCGGCGGTCAGAAGCAGCGCTCCCAAGAGGAGTGCGGGAAAGAAGAAAGACTTTTTCTGCATTTTTTTCTCCGTTCAGATACAAAATACTATGAAGATAAGTATAACAGAAAAAGAATTATCTGCACAGATGCAAAATTATGTGATAGAATATAAGAAGATAACCGGAAGGAGGATAACAGATGAGTAAGCAGACGGGCTCTAACTGTGAATACTGTGTAAACTATTCTTACGACGAGGATTATGAATGCTATACCTGTGAAGTAGACCTGGATGAGGATGAGATGGAACATTTCGTCACGGGGACTTTTCATCAGTGCCCGTACTTCCGGATGGGAGACGAATACCGCATCGTGCGCAGGCAGATGTAGGAAAACACGGAGGAAAAATATGGATAATGTATTTATTATGGACCACCCGCTGATTCAGCACAAAATTTCCATGCTTCGGGATTATCGTACCGGAACAAATGAATTCCGCAAGCTGGTAGAGGAGATTGGAGTTCTCATGGGATACGAGGCGCTCCGCGACCTTCCCACAGAAGATGTGGAGGTAACCACACCGCTGGAAACCTGCATGACCCCTATGATCTCCGGAAAAAAACTGGCAATCATTCCGGTTCTTCGTGCCGGCCTGGGAATGGTAAACAGCATTCTTACTCTGGTGCCTTCCGCTAAAGTCGGGCACATCGGACTGTACCGTGATCCGGTAACGCATGAACCTCACGAATATTACTGCAAACTTCCGGAATCCATCGGAGAACGGATTTCCCTGATCGTGGACCCGATGCTGGCAACAGGAGGCTCTGCGGTGGCTGCTGTGGATTTTGTGAAACAAAAGGGCGGAAAGAACATTAAGTTTATGTGCATCATTGCAGCACCCACCGGCCTTACGCTTCTTCATGAAAAACATCCGGATGTGCAGATCTACTGTGGACATCTGGATCGCTGCCTGAATGAGAATGCTTATATCTGCCCGGGACTGGGGGATGCAGGTGACAGAATTTTCGGAACAAAGTAAAAAAGAAAATTTTGAAAAATTCTCTTGACACATGCCAAAAAACATGGTATTGTTCTAAAGAACGCTGCCGAAGACAGTAGGTGCCGTATGGCATAAGTTTGAAAACGCCTACCGAGGACTAAGTATTCTTTATCAGAGAGATTACGTTAAGCCTTACTGTCAAGCAGTAAGGCTTTTTTATTCATTGCGACGGCGGTATATCAAAATCTATAAGGAGGTGTACCATTTCATGGCAAAAGTAGAACTGAAACAACCAATCGTAGAAGAAATTTCTAACAGCATCAAAGACGCACAGGCCGTAGTTCTGGTTAACTACAGTGGTCTTACTGTTGAACAGGATACTATTTTACGTAAGGAGTTAAGAGAGTCCGGCGTTAATTATAAAGTTTACAAAAACACTATGATGCGTCGTGCATTCGAAGGTACTGCATGTGAAGAGCTGGACAAGCACTTACATGGAACAAATGCTCTGGCTATTTCTGATACAGATGCAACTGCTCCTGCAAGAATTCTGGCTAAATATGCAAAACAGTATCCGGCTCTTGAGTTAGTAGCTGGTATCGTAGAAGGAAGCTACAATGACCAGGCTGGAATCCAGGCACTGTCCCAGATTCCATCCAGAGAAGAACTTCTCGGAAAACTGCTTGGAAGCATGCAGGCTCCTATTACCAATCTTGCTCGTGTGCTTAATCAGATCGCAGAAGCAGGCGGAGCTGATGCAGCAGCAGAAGCAAAAGCAAGCGCACCGGAAGCTGAGGCAGAAGCACCGGCAGCTGAATAATAAAATCCAAATAAAATATGAAATAAAAAATGGAGGGAAATTAAAATGGCAAAATTAACAACAGAAGAATTTATTGCGGCAATCAAAGAATTATCCGTATTAGAGTTAAATGAATTAGTAAAAGCTTGTGAAGAAGAGTTCGGCGTATCTGCAGCAGCAGGTGTTGTTGTAGCAGCAGC
>JALERH010000192.1 GCA_022764275.1 Blautia sp.
AACAATTCTCTTACCATATCCGCATCGAAAACAACTTCAGAGACATGGTTTACCTCTATCTGATAAAGAGCATTTGCGGCGAGGTGCTCTGCAGCCTGCTCCAGATCGCGGATTCCGGTGGTATCCGCATATTTTTCGATGACAGCATCCAGAGCAGAATCGGATACCACGCATTCATTTTCCTTCAGGCCCATGCGCTCCAGAATTTTGGGAAGAGCATACCGGGAGAAAATGATTTTCTTCTCCTTGGGTGTATAGTCCGGGATGTCGATGACGGCAAAACGGGACATGAGCGGAGCGCTGATCTGGCTCTTGTCGTTCGCAGTGGCAATGGGGTAAACGCCTACGGTAGGAATCATGCATTCAATATAATTGTCTGTGAAGCCCAGGTTGTCCAAAAGGGTCAGAAGGACGTCTGCGGGATTGCCGTTTCCTTTTCCGGAGGAGGCTTTGTCCAGCTCATTGATGATAAAGACGAGATTGGACTCGCCTGCCATGGAAAAAGCTTCCATAATGATTCCGGGTTTTGCGTTGGCGTAGATACGGGAGCTTCCGGTGAGCTGTTCCGGGTCATTGATGGAACTCATATCCAGAGTGGTCCAGGGGAGCTTCAGGATTCGGGCAACCGCATAGGCAATCTGGGATTTTCCGGTGCCGGCAGGCCCCACCAGCAAAAGTCCGTATGCCGGAAGGGTATGGGTACGGTTAATCTGGATAATGGTTTCGATGATACGCTGCTTGACACGTTCCATGCCGTAAAGCTCTTCATCCAGAATCCGGCGTGCTTCCTGCGGGTCAATGGATTCAAAATAATTATGCTTCCACTGAATATTCATCATAATGGAAAGGGCGCGCTGGGCATGGCGGCGTTCCTCCTGAGTGACCTCGTTGGAACGGGCAACAGCAAGGTTTCTTCTGGCCCAGAGCTGAATGTTGTCCGGCAGAGTTTTGCCCGCACAGGTCATAAAGTCGGAAATACTCTGGAGACTGGTAAGCTTCATGTTGTCTCCGACCTCGTCCTTATCTTCATCCTCAGGCCCTTCCTCAGGTGCGCTGCTGGAAAAGAGCCGCTCGATCATAAACTGCAGGAAGCCATCCTCCGCAGAAAGCTTGGTGCCGCCTCCAAAAGCAATCTCCCGGATTTTGTAAACGGCGTATCCGTCCGGGCGGTTGGCGCCGGAAAGGCGGACATTTATATGGTTTTCTCCAAGCCATTTTATCAGGCTGACAAAACGGGCATCTATTTTCAGGATGTCGGCTCGAAGGGCGCCGTCTTCTTCTTTGAATTCAAATGCGGTCTGTCGGATCGGATTGGTGAAAACGCCGCAGGAATGATGCTTCCACTGACGTGTCTGATTGTCCAGAAGAAGAATCGGTTTTTCCGGCGATGCCGAAGGCTCATTGGAAGAAAACGTGGTATAGGTACATTCGGGAAGCTTTTGCTTGTCCGGTGTGTTTTTAAAATCAAATACTGGCATTGAGTAAACTCCTTTGTGCTTTTTCGTGAAAATATGTTTCGTACATCATAGCATATTTTGCGAAAAATGTGTATAAAATTAATAAATATACCGTATTATGCATTTTCAGGAAGAGGGTCGGAATTTTTTCTTGACAAAATTCGGTAAAATATGGTATCGTAATATAAATATTGACAAGGGCGTTAATATTTTTTATATTTGCGCCTTTTTTTATTGTCACACAATTTTACGCGGTAAAGGAGTAATGTGGTTATGAAGAAAAAAGTGGTTTCCCTTTTAATGGCAGGCGTTATGATCCTTGGAATGGCAATGCCTGTTGCAGCAGCAGACAAAAAATGGACGATTGCTACGGACACAGTATTTAAACCGTTTGAATACACAGACGAGAATGGTGACTTCGTAGGCATCGACGTGGATATTCTGGCAGCCATTGCTGAGAATCAGGGATTTGAATACGACCTGAAGAGCCTTGGATGGGATGCCTCTATCGCAGCATGCCAGTCCGGACAGGCAGACGGTATGATCGCAGGCGCATCCATTACAGACGAGAGAAAAGAGAGCGGCTGGATGTTCTCCGAAGGCTACTACAATGCAACCCAGAGCATGACTGTGAAAGATGATTCCGATATCACAGGCTTTGAAGATCTTGATGGAAAGAACGTAGGTGTCAAGACCGGTACTCAGGGCGCTTCCTATGCAGAAAGCCTGGCAGACGAGTACGGCTTCACCATTACATATTTTGAGGATTCTCCGACTATGTATCAGGCAGTTATGGGCGGACAGGTTGCGGCATGCTTCGAGGATACCCCGATCATGGCAGCTTCCATCAAAGACGGCGGACTCGCTCTTAAAATCGTAGAGGGTTCTGAGAATGAAGGTGCGCCATACGGTTTTGCAATCTTCAACGAAGAAAGTCAGGAACTTCTGGATATGTTCAATGCAGGACTGAAGGAAATCAAAGAAAACGGAACATATGATGAGATTATTGCAAAATACCTGGGTGAGGATGCAGTAGCCAGCGCAAAGGGAGCAGAAGCTGAAGAAACAGAAGCAGAGACAGAGGAAGCGGCAGAATAATAGCGTAATCTGACGGTTGTTCCCGGACAGCCGGAAATATAAAGCACAGGGGGCACTGATCTTGAATTCAGCGCCCCCTTTTGAAAGGAGTTTCCAATGGTTCTGATTTTAGAAAAATACGGCAATCTTTTGCTGAGGGCTATGGGGCAGACCCTGCTTCTGGCCTTGTGCGGATTATTTTTTGCCTGTATCCTGGGTATGTTTTTCGGGCTTTTAAGCGTTCTGAAGAACAAGGCCTGTAATGCAGTGGCACTTATTTTTGTGAATGTCATCCGCGGCGTTCCCATGATCGTTCTTGCATATTTTGTTTTCTTTGGTATCCCATATTTTTTAAATAACATGATGGGTATTCCTTTTACCCTGACGGCTCTGCAGGCCGGCACGATCTGTCTTGCACTGAACTGCGGTGCCTATATGGCGGAAATCATCCGTGCAGGTATCCAGTCTGTTGACATCGGACAGATGGAGGCAGCCAGAAGCCTGGGACTACCCTACTGGCGGGCGATGTACAGAGTTGTGCTCCCGCAGGCGATCCGGACGATGATTCCAAGTATTATCAACCAGTTTATCATCACGCTGAAAGATACATCTATTCTTTCCGTCATCGGATTCCCGGAACTGGTCAATACGGCAAAGAATGTGCAGGCAAATACCTTTAAGGCTTTCCAGACATGGGGAATTGTTGCCATTATGTATCTGATCGTCATCACAATTCTGTCCGTTGTTGCAAAAAGACTGGAGAGGAGGCTGAACCGTGGCCGTTAACAAGAACAAGGTTAAGATTCATGTATCCCATCTGAAGAAATGTTTTGGGGATCTGGAAGTATTAAGCGATATTTCCACAGACATTTATGAAGGAGAAGTGGTGGTTATCATCGGTCCGTCAGGAAGCGGAAAATCCACATTCCTCCGCTGCATGAATAAGCTGGAGGAAGCAACTGCCGGTGATGTCGTGATCGATGGAATGAATCTTTCAGATAAAAAGATCGATATCAATAAAGTGCGTGAGCGTGTGGGAATGGTGTTCCAGCATTTTAATCTTTTTCAGAATATGAATGTGCTCCGTAATCTGATGCTGGCACCGGTTGACCTGAAAAAAGCCACAAAGGAAGAAGCGCGGGAGCGGGCCATGCAGATGCTGAAAAAGGTTGGTCTTTTGGAAAAGGCAGAGGTCTATCCATCCATGCTTTCGGGAGGACAGAAGCAGCGTGTTGCCATTGCAAGGGCTTTGTGCATGAAGCCGGATATCATGCTGTTTGATGAGCCTACCAGTGCGCTTGACCCGGAAATGGTGGGCGAGGTTCTGCAGGTAATGAAGCAGCTTGCGGCAGACGGAATGACCATGGTGATCGTGACGCACGAAATCGGTTTTGCGAGAGAGGTTGCGGACCGCGTCCTGTTTATGGACGATGGTTATATTGTGGAGGAAGGCACACCGCAGGAAGTGATCCTGAATCCGAAGGAACCAAGAACGATCGACTTCCTGAACAAAGTCTTGTAAAAGATTTGCCGGTGGTAACTTTTCGTCGTATAGAGGCGGAAATGGTCAATGGAAAAAACTTGACGCGATCCCATCATCTGGCTATAATCAGAAATAGAAAGAGACAGGAATGAGTTCCTGTTTCAGATTGGGGAGAATTAATAAAGGGGACATTGCAAATACACTTTTACTTTCAGAAAAGGTGAGGCTTTTTTGAGGGTAAAAGAGGGTATTTGGTTGTCTTCTTTATTTTTTTAATAATTTTGTAAAAAACTGGCAGTAATATACAAAAAAAACTTGACATATTCGCTCATATTAAATATAATTTTCTTATAAATTACGAAAGTATTACAAAATAAAGAACGTAAGAAAAGAAACCATAACATAGATGCAAGGAATGAGGAATATGAAGGTTAAAAAAAGATTACGATGTGTAACAAATCGTAAAAAACAGTGCAAAAAAGACATGGCAGAGAGAAACGACCTGATTCACAATTTTATGGTCGTTACCGGTTGCGCCGTGCTTGCAGTGGGCATTGCGGTCGTTCCGAAGCTTGCAGGCAGCGGCGAGCGAGATCAGGTGTACGCTGCTTCAGGATTGGAAGATGCCGGCACAGCCGTTTCTTCGGAATCCTCCAGGTTTGAGGGAGAGTATCTCCCTACCGGAATTGCAGGAGTTGTGACAGGGATTGCGGAAACACCTTCCGTGGGAAGCTCTGTAAAGCGAATCGGGACCTCCTGTGAAAAAGTGATGGTGGGCCAGCGGATCAAAAGAGTAGAGCACAATTCGGATGATCTGAATGTGCATTCTTCTATGGAAAATTCGGTAAACAGCTTTGATGCTGCTGCAGTTTCCATGGCAGAAAATCCAAAGATGATGTCAGATGGGGATTACGATACGCTTCTTCACATCGTAGAGGCGGAGGCCGGCGGTGAAGATGTAAAAGGCAGGGTACTGGTGGCAAATGTCATCATGAACCGTGTGAAAAGCGAGGAATTCCCGAATACGGTGACAGATGTGGTATGGGATTACAGCGACGGTGTGCCGCAGTTTTCTCCGACCTATGACGGCCGTATCAGCGAGGTTACGGTTTCCGATGATACGAGGGAGGCTGTGAAGCAGGCTCTGGAAGGTGTGGATTATTCGGAAGGTGCGCTTTTCTTTGTGGAGAAAGCGACTGCAGATAAAAAGAATGTTGCCTGGTTTGACAGGGAATTAAAGCGACTGTTCCGGTATGGAGTTCATGATTTCTACACCTATCCGGATGAAGAGGATGAGAAAGAAACTTCCGAAAACAGAGGAGACTCAGAGACGGAAGCTGACGATAATATTGTCCAGATGGTGAAAAAATGACATCTTGGAATAAGGGGTTCAAAGTGCCGCGCAAAATTTCCTGCGTGGCATTTTGCTGTATATGGCCGGGAAAACAGGGACATTTTTATATGGTATTTTGCTAAAGCGTATGGTATAATGGGAGCACTTGACGAAACCGGGGCAAAGGCTGCCGCGTTTACGAATAAGAAATACAGAAAGGCAGGGACAATACAATGCAGGTATTGTATCAGAGTACCAGAGGAAAAGGGGAGCCTGTGACCGCTTCCCAGGCAATCTTAAAAGGACTTTCCGATGACGGAGGATTATTTGTACCCACCTCCATTCCAAAGCTTGATGTTCCCATGGAGAAGCTTTCCCAAATGACATATCAGGAGACTGCTTATGAAGTTATGAGCCGTCTTCTTACTGATTTTACGGAAGAAGAATTAAAAAACTGCATCGATAAGGCATACGATGACAAATTTGACACAAAGGAGATCGCACCTCTCCATGAGGCAGACGGCGCTTATTTTCTTGAGCTTTATCACGGTGCGACCATTGCGTTCAAGGATATGGCACTTTCCATTCTGCCGCACCTTATGACTACCGCAGCGAAGAAAAACCATGCAAAAAATGACATCGTAATCCTTACCGCGACCTCCGGTGATACGGGTAAGGCAGCACTGGCCGGTTTTGCGGATGTACCGGGGACAAAGATCATTGTATTTTATCCGAAGCACGGCGTAAGCCCGATTCAGGAAAAGCAGATGGTGACCCAGAAGGGAGACAATACCTTTGTAGTGGGTATCACCGGAAACTTTGACGATGCCCAGACTGCGGTTAAGAAAATGTTTAATGACAAGGCTCTGGCAGCAGAGCTCGATCAGGCAGGATTCCAGTTTTCCTCTGCAAACTCCATCAATATCGGCCGACTTGTACCGCAGATCGTATATTATGTGTACGCTTATGCAAGCCTTGTGCGCCAGGGAAAAATAAGTGACGGACAGGAGATCAATGTTGTGGTTCCTACCGGAAATTTTGGAAATATCCTGGCTGCTTTCTATGCAAAACAGATGGGTCTGCCGGTTCACAAGCTGATCTGTGCTTCCAATGAAAATAAGGTTCTGTATGACTTTTTCTCCACAGGAACCTATGACAGAAAGAGAGATTTTATCCTTACCACATCCCCGTCCATGGATATTCTCATTTCCAGTAACCTTGAGCGTCTGATCTACCGCATTACAGGGGAAAACGCAGAGAAATGTGCAGCTCTGATGCAGGCATTGAGTGAGGGCGGCGAGTATACCATTACGGAGGAAATGAAGGCAGGGCTTTCCGATTTCTATGGCAATTTCTGCGATGAAAAAGAAACAGCTGAGGCCATTCATGAGATTTTCGAAAAGAGCCATTATGTGATCGATACCCATACGGCCGTGGCTGCAGGCGTTTACAAAAAATATGTAAAAGAGACCGGAGATATCACACCGACCGTCATTGCATCCACAGCGAGTCCGTATAAGTTTACCAGAAGCGTGATGGATGCCATTTCCCAGGGCCATGAAAACCTGGATGATTTCGGTCTGGCAGATGCACTGTGCAGTCTTTCCGGGGTTCCGGTGCCGAAAGCTGTTGAAGAAATCCGCACGGCTCCGGTTCTTCATGACCGCGTGGTGGATGCAGAAGATATGCCGGATACCGTCAAAGAGATTCTTGGAATCCGGTGATGTATATGGAATGGAACAAACTGCTTTCCCCGAAAAGAGTGGGAAATTATGCAAAGAATACCAGCGTTCGTTCCAGTGATCTGAGAAGTGAGTTTGAGAAGGACTACCATAGAATTATTGGTAGTTCTTCTTTTCGGCGTCTGCAGGACAAAACACAGGTGTTTGCCCTGGATAAGAGTGATTTTATCCGCACCAGGCTCACCCACTCTCTGGAGGTGTCCTCCTTTGCAAAATCCCTGGGACAGAACATTGCCCAGTATCTGATCTCCAACCAGATAGATCCGTCCTTTACCGTGGAAACAAAGTCGGATATCTGTGACATTCTGCAGTGCGCAGGATTGATTCATGATATCGGCAATCCGCCCTTCGGACACTTTGGCGAGGAAGCGATCCGGGACTGGTTTTTACGAAAGCTTCATACCCTGACATTTCAGGGCAGGCCGGTGACAGAAGTGCTGACGAACCAGATGGTGCAGGATTTTTATCATTTTGAAGGCAATGCCCAGGCTCTTCGCCAGGTGACGAAGCTTCATTTTCTGGTAAATGAAAACGGCATGAATCTGACATATGCCCTTTTGAACACCATCATTAAATATCCGGTTTCCTCCGAACAGATCAACCCGGAAAGCGGTAAGATCACGGAAAAGAAAATGGGTTATTTTTATGCGGAGCAGCCTTTGTATGAAAGGATTGCAGAAGAAACCGGCACAAAGGGAATGCGTCACCCGCTGACTTTTATTCTGGAGGCGGCAGATGATATTGCCTACCGTACTGCAGATATTGAGGATGCAGTTAAAAAAGGCTGTATCTCTTATGAAAAACTTCGTGAGGAACTGCTGCTCGCCCGAAAAGCGGCTAAGGAAAAAGAAATGCCCGTGGATCTGGAACACCTGGATCCTGTGGCAATGCTGGATCATCAGTACGAAAACGGCGTAACGAGGGGTGTGACCAATCCAAGGCTTTACGCGGTACAGAATTTTCTGGTTCGTCTGCAGAGCTCCCTGATCTTCTGTGCTACTTATGGATTTACTTCTCATTATCGTGCGATCATGGCGGGAGAGTACCAGCATGACCTGTTTTACAAAACCTATGGAGACTGGGTGATCCGGGCTCTTGGAGACATTGCGTATCGGTACGCTTTTATTTCCAAACCGATTCTCCAGATGGAGGTATCCGCCGGGACAATCCTGAATTTCCATCTGGATCACTTTGTACCTGCCGTGATTGCCTATGATACGGCAGAACCCCTGAATATGATGGACAAAAAAATGGTGTCACTCATCTCTGAAAATTATCTGCAGATTTATCAGTTTTACAGCCAGAAAACCGATGATGAGGCCGAGAAGCTGTATCTGCGCCTGCTCCTTGTGACAGACTTCGTGAGCGGGATGACGGACAGCTATGCCAAAGACCTCTACCAGAAGCTAAATGGAATCAGTTGAAATTTTGCCAGATTTTTTTGTGCATTTTGTGTTGAAAAAGCGCATATACTAGAGTATAATAAATTTCAGAAATCAAGTAAAAATCCTGGGATGTGCGAGGCCCCTTTTATTTTTGAACCTACATTGACATTAAGGGAATCCAAAATCGCAGATTGGATGTCAGACCTCTCGTCGTGGTAGGCAGAAGATCTGTTGAGGACACCCACCTAGCGGCAGGCTAGGCGTCAAAAGGAAGGGAACGGCATTCTGGGATTCTTTCATAAGCAGGGCCATATACTAATATGAGGCCCTTTTTTCGATAGTTTTGGTTTACATTGGGAGGAAAAAAGATGGGTGTTTCAGAGAGAAAGTTTGGGGAATTGTCAACAGGAGAGGAAGTGCGCATTTTCCATCTGGAGAATGAATCCGGTGCATATGCCGAGGTTATGGATTACGGTGCGATTCTGGTAAAGCTCTGTGTTCCGGACAGGTATGGAAAGCTGACAGATGTGGTTCTGGGCTATGACGATGTGATGCAGTACGAGACAAACGGATGCTTCTTCGGAGCTACGATTGGCAGAAGCGGAAACCGTATCGCGGGAGCGAAGTTTTCCATTTACGGAGAAGAAGTCGTGTTGGCGCAGAATGAGAATGACAACAATCTTCACAGCGGACCGAATGGTTTTGAGAAAAAATTCTGGACGGTAAAGGACATTAATCAGGAAAAAAATTCTGTTACCTTTTTCCGTATCAGTCCGGACGGGGAGAATGGCTACCCCGGAGAATTCCAGATTCATGTGAAATATGAGTTTACCCGTGAGAATGAGCTGCAGATTTATTATCGGGGTGTCAGTGATAAAACCTCCGTTGCCAATATGACCAATCATTCGTACTTTAATCTTGATGGCGAAGGCAGCGGAAGTGTACTGGATCAGTATCTCACCATTCATGCCAAAACGTATACACCGGTACAGGACAGTCATTCCATTCCTACCGGTGAGTATGCTCCTGTGGAAGAGACGCCGATGGATTTTACCCACCCGAAAAAGATCGGTGCGGACATCGAGGCTGATTTTGATCAGTTGAAATATACAGGCGGTTACGACCATAACTATGTGACAGACAATTATGCAAAGGGGAACTGCCGCGTGATCGCAAACGCTTACAGCGAAAAGACCGGCATTACCATGGATACGGTTTCGGATTGTCCGTGTGTGCAGTTCTATGCGGGTAATTTTATAGACGGGGAAAAGGGAAAGAATGGTCATGTTTACAATAAGCGTGACGGCTTCTGTCTGGAAACCCAGGTGGAACCAAACGCAGTGAATGTGGAAGAATTCCACTCTCCGATCATTGAAGCAGGAGAGCAGTATACATCCTTTACCTCTTACTGCTTTGGGGTGAAAAAGCAGGATTGATTTTGAATAAGTGATATTTTTTCTGGTTTTCTGCATATATATAGGATATGAAGAAAACCAGATTTTTTTATGGAAAGAATTATTTTCTGTCTGTTCTTTTATGCTGGCTGCTGCTTCTGGATGCAGCCGTACAATTCAATTTGGGACAGGCACAGGAGAAGGATACAAAACTGGAAGAGAAATCAGGGGATGAGGAAAGTAGTTTGGCACAGGAGAAGCCGTCTGGAGCGGCTCAGGCAGCTCAATCAGAACAGACGGCAGTGGTGCCGGAGACTCCGGAACCGGTTCTATCAGAAAACCCCTCTATCCGTGTCCTTCTGATGGATTCCTCATATGGGACATATTATCATCCTTCTGTGACGGTGGAAATCTGCGGAGAGACTTCTGCTTATGATGTGGACAGCCCTGAGCTGGCAGACGGTCCTGTGATTTTGGACGGCGGGGAAGAGGGCATCTGCATTTCTTCCATTAAACGGCAGGAAAATCCACCGGTTTATCAGGGAAAACTGGAGATCAGCAAAACCTCCCGGGGACTTCTTCTCATCAATGAACTGCCCCTGGAATCCTATCTGGAGGCGGTCGTGCCAAGTGAGATGCCTGCTTCCTATGAAAAAGAAGCCCTGATGGCACAGGCAGTCTGTGCCAGAACTTATGCAAAAAAGCAGATGGAAGAGGGGACGTTAAAAGAAGAGTATGGCGCGGATGTGGATGACAGTGTAAATTATCAGGTTTATCGTAATATTTCCCCAAAGGAACAGACCTCAGAAGCAGTAAAGGAGACAGAGGGGAAGGTGATGTGTCAGGAAGGGGAGCTGATCACTGCCTATTATTTTTCGACTTCTGCAGGGACGACCAGCACGGATGAAGTCTGGGGGGCGGAGGAAGCTGCGCCATATCTGAAAAGCGTGGAATGTGATTTTGATGCGGAAGAGCCATGGAGCCGCTGGAGTGTGGAAATTCCATGGGATACGGTGAATGACCGTGCATGCAGTCTGGATGGCTGCTCGGGTGCGCTTTTGTCTTTGCAGATCGTGAAAAAAAGCCAGAGCGGTGCGGTGACCGGACTTTTGGTGACAACAGAGGGAGGGAGCAGCGAGCTGTCACAGGAATATGACATTCGCCGGTTCCTTTCACCCAGAGGTCTTACGATTACAGAAAAAGACGGAACACAGACCAAAGGCGGAGCACTTCTTCCCAGTGCATACTTTTCCCTGGAGGCGAAAGAAGGAAGCTCATTCCTTCTTCAGGGGGCCGGCTATGGACACGGCGTGGGCATGAGCCAGACGGCGGCCAATGAGATGGCAAAGGAAGGATATTCCTGTGACGAAATCCTGCATTATTTTTTTAAAGATATTGCAATCGTAACAGAGTAAAGGGAAGCGCAGGGGGCTTGTCATACCGTATGTTTCATGGTATGATACGTGGAAGAAAATAACGAATTGCAGCAATGCAATCAGGAGCAGTCGTATGAGTAAAAAGAAAGAAAAACAAAGTATCCCACAGCTTCTTATGGGTTTTGTGGAACGGGTAAATGGCGACCATGTAGGAGCATACGCAGCGCAGGCAGCATATTTCCTTATCATGTCTTTTATTCCGTTTCTGCTGTTTTTAACGACCATGATCCGCTACACACCACTGACTTATAATATGGTCAGTGATGCCATTCGTGGTTTCGTTCCGCACAACCTTCAGAGCTTCGTACTTATGGTGGTTTCGGAGGTATATGACAGAAGCACTGCTGTGGTCCCGATTTCTGCTATTATGGCACTTTGGTCCGCAGGAAAGGCTATGCAGTCTCTTTCCAATGGACTGAATACCATCTATCATGTAAAGGAAACACGTAACTGGCTGATCACCAGGATTTATGCCGTATTTTACACGATGCTGTTCGGGCTTGCGATTATCGCCAGCCTCCTTCTCCTGGTCCTGGGCAACCGGATCCAGGTGGCTGCTGCAAAATATATACCGGTTCTGGGACGCCTTATCGGAAGGATTATCGGAGCCAGGACTTTTCTGGTATTTGGTGTGCTGTTTGTGGTGTTTCTGCTGCTTTATAAAGTACTTCCAAACCGCCGGGCGACGTTTAAAAGTCAGGTTCCGGGAGCTGCTATGATCGCAGTGGGATGGTCTGTGTTTTCCTATTTTTTCTCGCTGTATTTTGAGCTTTTTCCAAATTTCAGCAATATGTACGGAAGCCTGACCGCTTTGATTATGCTGATGCTCTGGCTGTACATATGTATGAATCTGGTCCTTTACGGAGCAGAAATCAATGCTTACTTTGAAAAGCAGTTCCGTATGGCTCAGGCTACGGTGAAGGAGAGGCTGATACGGGAACTGGAGCAGAAAAAAGAGGAAAAGAAGTAGGTTCGGGAATAAATTTTAGCTTGACAGATGGAACCGGGTGTGGCATAGTTAAGAAAGATGCAAAGGCATGGAAGGTGTTTTTAGGCTGCTGTTTTCTTGCAGAGAGAGGGAGTCACCGGCTGTAAGCTCCCTTAAGTTCAGACAGCTGCTGAGTTTCCCACCGGAGCCGCGTTTCTGAAAAGAGCAGTAGGAAGCGACGTAAGCTGCGCGTTAAGCAGATTGAGAGCCTGTTTTTTACAGGAATCAGGGTGGTACCGCGGATTATTGCTTCGTCCCTATATGGGGACGGAGCTTTTTTTATGGAAAGCGTCGGAGTGCCGGAGGCACAAAGAAGTCAGCTTCCATGAAAAACGGGGACTTCCCTTCTGCAAAATATATGAACCAAAAGGAGACAGATATCATGGATATGAAAGAAAGACTTCAGGAACTGGCAGAAAATGCCAGAAAGCGGATTGAAGAATCCGAGGGCCTGGACAAGTTAAATGATGTGCGTGTTGCATATCTCGGAAAAAAAGGTGAGCTTACTGCCATCTTAAAAGGCATGAAGGATGTGGCACCGGAGGAACGTCCGAAGGTTGGACAGCTTGTGAATGAGACCAGAGCAAAAATCGAGGAACTTCTGGAAGAATCCAGACAGAAGCTGGAAGAAGCAGTCCGTGAGGAAAAAATGAAGGCAGAGGTTATCGATGTTACTCTTCCGGCGAAAAAAGCAAAAATCGGCCATCGTCATCCGAACAGCATTGCGCTGGAAGAGGTGGAGCGTATTTTTATCGGTATGGGCTACGAAGTAGTGGAAGGACCGGAAGTAGAATATGCGGACTATAACTTTACCAAATTAAATATACCGGAGGATCATCCGGCGAGAGATGAGCAGGATACCTTTTTCATCAACAATTCCATCCTCCTTCGTTCTCAGACTTCCCCGGTACAGGCACGTACTATGGAAAAAGGCAAGCTTCCGATCCGTATGATCGCACCGGGTCGTGTATTCCGTTCCGATGAAGTAGATGCAACCCATTCCCCGTCCTTCCATCAGATTGAGGGACTTGTAATTGACAAGAATATCACGTTTGCTGACCTGAAGGGAACTCTGGAAGAGTTTGCAAAGGAACTGTTCGGACCGGAGACAAAGACAAAATTCAGACCGCATCATTTCCCGTTCACAGAGCCCAGTGCAGAGGTGGATGTTTCCTGCTTCAAGTGCGGCGGAAAAGGATGCCGTTTCTGTAAAGGCTCCGGCTGGATCGAAATCCTTGGCTGTGGTACCGTACATCCAAATGTACTTCGTATGTGCGGCATTGACCCGGATGAGTATACCGGATTTGCTTTCGGTGTCGGCCTGGAGCGTATCGCCCTTCTGAAATACGAGATCGACGATATGAGACTGCTCTACGAGAACGACGTACGTTTCCTGAAACAGTTTTAGCGAGCCGAAGGCGAGCGGCTTCCCCGACCCATGTCGGGGAAATTCCGACAGACGAGCCGAAGGCGAGCGGCTTCCCCGACCCTGTGTCGGGGAAATTCCGACAGACGAGCCGAAGGCGAGCGGCAATTAATATAATATCAGAGTGAGAAGAGGATTGACAAAATGAATACTTCATTATCTTGGATTAAGATGTATGTGCCGGATCTGGATGTAACGGCACAGGAATATACGGATGCCATGACATTATCCGGTACAAAGGTAGAAGGCTTTGAGAAGCTGGATGCAGACCTGGATAAGATCATCATTGGACAGATTACGAAAATTGAAAGACACCCGGATGCGGACAAGCTGATCATCTGCCAGGTAAACCTTGGAAATGAATCTGTACAGATCGTAACCGGCGCGCCAAACGTAAAAGAGGGAGACAAGGTTCCGGTGGTACTGGACGGAGGACGTGTGGCAGGCGGCCATGACGGCAAAAAAACTCCTGGCGGCATCAAAATCAAAAAAGGAAAACTCCGTGGTGTGGAGTCCTGCGGTATGATGTGTTCCATCGAGGAACTGGGAAGCAGCCGTGAGATGTATCCGGAAGCACCGGAGCTGGGAATCTATATTTTCCCCGAGGATGCTGTGGTAGGAGAAAATGCCGTCAAAGCATTAGGTCTTGACGATGTGGTATTTGAGTACGAAATTACCTCCAACCGTGTGGATTGCTACGGTGTGCTTGGAATTGCCAGAGAGGCAGCAGCTACTTTTAATAAGAAGTTCTGCCCGCCGGAAGTAAAAGTGACCGGAAATGAGGAGAAAGCTTCTGATTATATTAAGGTGACCGTAGAGGATCCGAAGCTTTGCCCGCGTTACTGTGCGAGAGTTGTGAAAAATGTAAAGATCGGTCCGTCTCCGAAATGGATGCAGCGCTGTCTGGCTTCCAATGGAATCCGTCCGATCAATAATCTGGTAGATATCACAAACTATGTGATGGAAGAATATGGACAGCCCATGCATGCGTATGACCTGGACACCATTGAAGGCCGTGAGATCGTAGTACGTCGTGCGGAGAAAGGTGAGAAATTTGTGACACTGGATGGTCAGGAACGTACCATGGATGATTCCGTTCTGATGATCTGTGACGGCAAAAAGCCGGTGGGCATTGCCGGAATCATGGGCGGAGAGAATTCTATGATCACAGACAATGTGCATACCGTTCTTTTTGAGGCTGCCTGCTTCAATGGAACCAACATCCGTCTTTCCTCCAAAAAGATCGGTCTGCGTACGGATGCTTCCGGAAAATTTGAAAAAGGCCTTGATCCGAATAACGCAGAGGCAGCTATCAACCGTGCATGCCAGCTAATGGAAGAACTGGGTGCAGGTGAAGTGGTAGGCGGAATCGTTGATGTTTGCAATGAGACGAGAGAGCCGTCCAGAGTGAAATTTGAGCCGGAGCGCATCAATGCTCTGCTTGGAACCAGCCTGACAAAAGAAGAGATGCTTGACTACCTTGCAAGGGTAGAGCTCACCTATGACGAAGCAACAAATGAGATCGTGGCACCAACCTTCCGTCAGGACATCCACTGTATGGCAGATGTGGCAGAGGAAGTGGCAAGATTCTTTGGCTATGACAAGATTCCGACCACACTTCCTACAGGCGAGGCAACAACCGGAAAAATGCCGTTTAAGCTCCGCATCGAGAATGTGGCGAGAGATATCGCAGAGTACTGCGGCTTCTCCGAGGGCATGACCTATTCCTTTGAAAGCCCGAAGGTATTTGACAAGCTGCGTATTCCGCAGGATGATGTACTGCGCAAGGTGATCACCATCAGCAATCCGCTGGGTGAGGATTACAGTATCATGCGTACCAGCACTTTAAACGGTATGCTGACTTCCCTGGCAACAAACTATAACAGAAGAAACAAAGATGTCCGTCTGTATGAGATGGGTAACATTTACCTGCCAAAGGCACTTCCTCTTACCGAGCTTCCGGATGAGAGAACACAGTTTACTCTCGGAATGTACGGAAACGGTGATTTCTTTGACATGAAGGGCGTATGCGAGGAATTCTTTGAAAAGATCGGTATGAAGAAGAAAATGCAGTACGACCCGGAAAGCGGCAAACCGTATCTGCATCCCGGCAGACAGGCGAATATGATTTATGAGGGAACGGTTGTAGGATATCTGGGAGAGGTACATCCTCTTGTGGCAGATGCCTACGGAATCGGTGACCGTGCTTATATTGCTGTGATTGATA
This sequence comes from Blautia sp., assembly GCA_022764275.1. GTDB lineage: Bacteria > Bacillota > Clostridia > Lachnospirales > Lachnospiraceae > Blautia_A. The sequence continues at coordinate 15,949 of JALERH010000192.1, forward strand.
TTCTGACCGTTCTTGAGTTTGCAAGCTTTAACCATAAATTTACGGGAATTGCAAAATATCCGGCTGTGACACGTGACCTGAGCATGGTGGTTCCGAAAAACGTGCTGGCCGGTGATATTGAGGCAGTGATCGCACAGAGAGGCGGAAAGATTCTGGAAAGCTATCAGCTCTTTGACATTTACGAGGGAAGCCAGATTAAGAGCGGCTATAAGTCCATGGCTTATTCCGTTGTATTCCGTGCCCATGACAAGACACTGGAGGAGAGCGAGATCACGGCTGCAATGAAGAAAATCTTAAACGGTCTTTCCGGCCTTGGAATCGAGTTGAGAAGCTGATGCTGTTGTATGTGCTGAGACATGGCGTAACAGAATGGAACCGTATGAGAAAAGTGCAGGGTTCCGTGGATATTCCTCTGGCTCCCGAAGGAGAGGAGCTTGCAAAACGTACCGGAGAAGCTTTGAAAAATGTACATTTTGACCTCTGTTTTACAAGTCCCCTTACCCGTGCCAGACAGACTGCAGAGTATGTCCTGGCCGGGAGGGATATCCCGGTGATCCCCGATAAACGGATCCAGGAAATTGATTTCGGGGAATTGGAGGGCGCCGTCTTCAAGGATGAGAAAGGCAATATCGTGACACCGGAAATGGGCGTTTTCTTTAATGATCCGGTTCATTTCAAACGTCCGGAAGGCGGGGAAAACATTCAGGATATCCTGACGAGAACACGGGATTTCTGGGTGGAAAAGACAACCGATCCGGCACTTGCGGACAAGACGGTTCTGGTTTCCTCTCATGGCTGTGCCGTGCGTGCTTTGCTGCAGAATGTTTATCAGGATCCGGAGCATTTCTGGCATGGATGCGTACCGCCAAACTGCAGTATCAACCTGGTTGAAGTGGCAGATGGAAAAGCACGTTTCCTGGAAGAGGATAAGGTTTACGCATAAGAAAAAATACGGAAGAATCTATATCATGAGAAAGAAAATGGCTGCCGCTTTGACGATTTAAAAATCGCCTGGTGGAAGCCATTTTTCTGTATCAGGAAATAGAGGTTACATGCAAAAAAATTAAATATGATATAATTTAGGAACATTCGGAACTTGTCCTTGGGAAAATATTATGATATTATGATAAAAAACGTAGAATTATCTATAAATTTACAAAAATACAAAGGGGAGGCAAACAATGGGAAAAAAGATTACAAATTCAGTGTTGTTTGTTGCAGTTCTGGCAGCGGCAGCGGCGATTACCCTGTATGTGGGCAGGGGGGATATCGGAACGACAGTCTACAATTTTGTGTTCCTGGCGATTATGGCCGTTATTTATATTGCCGCACTGTTCTGTGGAATGTTCCGCATGAATAATCTTGGAACTGCTTTTAATCGTGCAGTGGAAGAACTCACCGCACTATTCAAGGTTCCGGGAAAGACAGATCCGAAAAACCTGTCTTATCTGCAGGAACTGTTTGATGACCGGTATCTGGATAAAAAGATGGACAATTTTGCTGACAGCATCCACAACAGCAAAGAAGGCATCGGAGATATCGATGAGTTTATCAATGAGGAGGAAATCGACATCCATATCCACAAGAGACTGCTGGAAATGGTGCCGGATATTTTTACCAGCCTCGGGATTCTCGGTACGTTTGTCGGTCTGGTATTGGGACTTAAGAATTTTCAGCCTACAGATTATGCATCCATGACAACCTCTGTGGCTTCTCTGGTAGAAGGTATTAAGGTGGCATTTCTTACCTCCATTTATGGTATTTCGTTCTCCATTATCTATACCATTGGCATGAAGAGTGAGTATTCCTATATGACGGAAAGCCTGCAGGGGTTCCTGGAAAAATTCCATGCTTATGTCATGCCTACAGCGGAAAATGAATCCAGAAATCTTCTTCTGGCAAGCCAGAAGCTGCAGACCAGTGCCATGAATCAGATGGCAGAGCAGTTTTCCGTTCAGATGGCAGACAGCTTTGAAAAGGTGATCACGCCGACCTTCCAGAAGATGAATGACTCTCTGGATATGCTGGTGGCATCGGTTACCAGATGTCAGGAGGATGCCATCCGGGATATTTCCAATGAATTTTTAAAGCAGATGAACAACTCTTTCCATCTGCAGTTTAACGATTTTAATGAGGCACTTGAGCAGCTGAAAAAGGCACAGAAGGAAAATACCGCTTATACTTCTGCCATGTATCAGACTATGAGCCAGCAGCTTTCAGAGGCTTATGTAAAGCAGGATAAGGCCATGAAGGATATGGTAAAGGAAATGGGAGGTATGCAGAACCGGTACATGTCCACTGCAAATCGAGTGCTTTCCGAAAATCAGGAAATCCAGAAGATGCAGCAGCAGGATTACCAGCATGTGGTGGATTATCTGAGGGAAGCAGAAAAATCCGCGGCGAAATTCTGGGTAGCCTGCAACCAGGCAATGCAGAAATATGTGGAGACGGCTGCACAGTCCATGGAAAAAACAGCAGGTACAAGCCAGTTGAGTTCCGAACTGATACAGGCAAACAAACAGGTTGTAGAGGATTTTGGGGCAAAGCTTCAGGAATTTTCACAGTATCAGCGGCTTTCCTATAAGACAATGGAGCAGGTGAGAAGGCTTCTTACGGAAATTTCAGCGGCCAATACGAAGGATGTTTATCTGACCGGTACATATGGAACCCAAAAGCAGTCTATGGAGAAACTGGAACAGCTTCTCACTCAGCAGGCTGCAGACCAGCAGGCCCTTCTGAAAGAAATTTCCCAGAATATGAAGGAGCTTTCCAAAGCGGCGCAGAAAGGAAAATTCAGTTTGTTCAAATAGAAGGAGAGACACATGCGTAAAAGGAAAAAATCAGAGGACAGTGGATTTAACGTATGGCGTTCCTATTCCGATATGATGGCGGGAGTTCTGCTTCTTTTCGTACTGATCATGTGTGTGACACTTTTCCAGGCCCAGAAGAGCTATGACGAGAGTATCAAAGAGCGGGACGAGAAGCTGGAGCTTCAGGCAGAGTATACCGCCGAGATTCTGGCCCAGCAGAATGCGCTGGATGAAAAAGAGGGACAGATAAAAACGCAGGATGAAAAACTGGCCGCACTGGCTCAGCAGCTTGCTGAGCAGGCTGCAAAGCTCAAGGAGCAGGAAGCTGTACTAAGCCAGCAGCAGACAGAGCTGGATGAAAAGACCACTCTTTTAAGCACGCAGCAGCAGAAAATCGATAACATCATCGGTGTGAAGGCTGAAGTAGTGGAATCCCTGAAACAGGAATTTAAAAATAATAACGTAAATGTGGATATTGATTCTCAGACAGGTGCGCTGATCCTGGATGCAAATGTCATGTTTGATTATGATGAGGCAGAGCTGACAGAGGAAGGAGAGCAGGCGCTTCGGAGTGTACTTCCTATTTACTGCAAGGTGCTTCTGCAGGAAAATTACAAGCCTTATCTGGCAGAAATCATCATCGACGGATATACGGACACGGACGGGGACTATGCATACAATCTGGAGCTGTCCCAGAGACGTTCTCTGGCAGTGGCACAGTATCTTCTGGATATCCAGTGGGAATTTTTGAGTGACAAGGAGTCTCTGGACCTGCAGGATTATCTGACTGTAAACGGACATTCCATGGCAAATCCTATCCTGGATGCCAACGGAAATGTGGATAAAGATGCTTCCAGACGTGTGGAAGTTAAATTCCGTCTGAAGGACGATGAGATGATCGAGGAACTGAGCAAGATCATGGCGGAGTCGGATGCGGCAGATACAGCAGACACGGAAGGATAATGGTTCTTGGCAGGGAGAGATGTAACTCGTATGAGTCGCATCTCTCCCTGAATTTTTTTAGAAAAAGATGATTAACAATACATATTACCCCAACCTCGCAAGCGCCTCTTCGGAGACGATTTTTTTTCGCACACACAAAAAGATGATTCCGGCAGTTGCCGCGGCGGTGATGTCGGAGATCGGTTCTGCGTAATAAATCCCCATAACTCCAAAGAATTCTGGCAGGATCAGCGCCAATGGAATCAGCAGGATGACCTTACGGAGCAGGGCGATAAACAGGGATATCTTTGCCTGTCCCAGACCCATAAATGTAGTCTGGCATCCCATCTGAATACCGAAGATCCAGATGCCTGCCATGAAAATGGGCATTACCTTTCCTACCAGAGAAATGAGCTCCTTATCAGACGTGAAGATTCCGGCAAAGACAGTGGGAAAGTTCACGGTCAGCAGGCAGCAGATAGAAGCCACTGCAAACGTAAAACCGATGGTAAGACGATAGGTCTGTTTAACACGATCGAATTTTCCGGCACCGAAATTGTAGCTGATGATTGGCTGAATTCCCTGCGTAAAGCCCTGGATAGGAATGACGACCAGCTGCATGACACTTTGCAGAATGGTCATGGAACCCACATACAGATCTCCTCCATAGGTGGAAAGCCCACGATTCAGCACGATATTGATGGCGCTCTCTGTAGCCTGCATGATAAAGGGAGAAATGCCCAGCGCCATGACACTTCCGATGATACGGAAATCAGGACGGAGATTTTTGCTGCGGATCCGGATAGCGGATTTCTTTGAAAGAAGAAAGTGTACCACCCACACAGAACTGACTGCCTGAGAGAGAATGGTAGCAAGCGCGGCACCCCGGACATCCAGATGAAAAACAAAAATAAACAGCGGATCCAGTACAATGTTGATAACAGCTCCGATGAGAACGGAAAGCATGGCAATCTTCGCCTGTCCCTGGGAGGAGATAAACATATTCAGGCCAAGAGCAAGCTGTACGAAAACTGTACCAATGAGATAGATAGTAATATAATTTTCCGCATAGACGATCGTCTGGTCACTTGCGCCAAACATATAAAGAAGCGGACGCTTGAAAATCAGAAACAGGATGGTCAGTGAGAAGGAAAATACAAGAAGGACACTGAAGCCGTTGCCAAGAATCTTTTCTGCCCGATCTTTGTCGCCTTTACCAAGGGCAATGGCAGCAAGAGGTGCGCCTCCTGCACCGATGAAAGCACTGAAAGCAGAGATCAGCATCAGAATGGGAAAGGATAATCCCACACCTGTAAGGGCAATGGGTCCGATATCCGGAATATGACCGATATACATACGGTCTACGATGTTGTAAAGTACATTGATAAGCTGTGCGATGACGGATGGAATAGCCAGGCTGACCATAAGCTTTGGAAGCGGCATGGTTCCAAGCTTTTCATCTTTTGATTGTTCCATAATAATTCCTCGATTCTTTATTTGATTGCATTGTTTATTATAGAACAATAATATAGTGATAGCAAGAGAATTGATAAAATAAGCCGCCGGTCAAGGGTACCGGCGGCTGTAAAGGGCTTTGGCTTAAAACATATCGTATGATTCTATTTTGCAGTTACTGTCTTTTTAATCTGGTTCAGGCCTTGTGCGACAGCCGGGATGGAAATAACCACCAGTGTCAGAACGCCTTCCAGAAGGATGTAGCTGTAGTTGTAGATGATGGGATACAAAGCAGCAAGGGACTGCGGGAAATTCTCAGGCATGTAATCCATCCAGTAAAGGTAGCCGCCCAGAGAATGGAAGACGCCTCTGGCAATGATTGCTGCCAGATAGGCTTTCTGCAGTCCGTATTTCTTTGATTTGGAAAAGAAACCGGCCACGCCCATCGCACCGAATGCCAGAATGTAATCGCAGCATACCTGGAAAAAGGACAGTACATATGGCTCCTGTAAAAACTGGAAGATACCGTACACAAGTCCGGTAAGAATCCCGACTTTGGCACCGTACCAGTATCCGATCAGGACGATAAAAAGCATGCTGAATAAAGTAACAGAACCGCCGAACGGCAGTTTGAAAAGTTTGATATAAGAAGTTATGTAGGCAAGTGCCAGTGCAGCTGCACAGGTCACAAGCTGCTGAGTGGTGAGCTTTTTGCCGCCCCCATTTTTGCTTAAAAGAACTGCAACAATGGCCGCGAGAGCGATTACCGCGATCACGGAAATCACATAGCCTGCAGTGGTGAGACCGCCGTCAGCGGTCACGAGTAAATTCATCATTTCATTTTCCTCCTTACGTTGGCATTATCCAAATCAAGTTAAAAGGTCGAAGCCCTTGCTTCCTCTCAGCCTGCGTATGCAAGCTCCCTTGGTCCAGTGCATTAGTATAGCACAGCATGGTATTAAGAGCAAGAGAAAACTGCAGTAGAAAACACAAATGTGTATCCGGACTGCAGTTTTTTTGCACTGATATGTAAAGATTTCTTAAATCAGAATTATCTCTGTCCCTTGTCGTATGGAATTCCTTCTGCTTTTGGCGCCCTTGATTTGCTGGAAGTAAAAGCAAGCACAACCAGAGAAATGATATATGGCAGCATATTGTAAACACTTCCGGGAAGCTTTAATGCAACCATAAAATCAAATCCCGTGTAAACGTTGGAAAGGGCACGGAAAAGACCGAACAGGAGAGAAGCCAGTGCGATGTTGATTGGTTTCCACTGTCCGAAAATCATAACCGCCAGAGCCAGGAAGCCAAAACCAGCCACACCATTTTCGAATTTCCATTCACTGACGCCGGCAGTAATATAGACAATTCCGCCAAGGCCGCCCAGAACGCCTGAGATGAGTACACCTGCATAGCGCATTTTGTATACGTTGATTCCCACGGAATCAGCTGCCTGAGGATGTTCTCCGCAGGCTCGCAGACGAAGTCCGAAACGGGTACGGTATAACACGACATAGGAAATGATCAGGGCGATCAGAGCAACCAGCATAAACCAGTTGAATTCAAAGCTGCCGATTTTTACGAGAAAGGCTTTCTTCACTCCGATATACTGAATCGCAGAGGAGACATTGTCCGGGTTTTCCGCGGAATTGATGGCTCTTACAATGACAGTGGCAGCAGCAGTACCAAGCATATTCATGGCTGTACCCACAAGGGTCTGGTCTGCTTTAAACTGAATTGCCGCAACGGCGAGAAGAAGAGAGTAAAGCATACCGATTGTAAGACTTGCCAGCATAACCAGAAGAATGACTGCGGCAGCCGGAGTATCGGAAGGAAGATATTTCATCATTAACGCACCACCCAGTGCACCCATTACCATGATGCCTTCCAGACCGATATTGATGACACCGCTGTGCTCGGAAAAACAACCGCCAAGCGCTACCAGAAGCAGAACCGAGGCAAAGATCAATGTGTATTGGATTAAAAGTAACATTATGCTTCTCCTCCTTTCCTGGCGGCTTCGGCAAGTTTTTCATCCCGTTTATCCAGCATACGGTTCATCCACAGCTTAAAGAAGAACACAAATCCGCACAGATAAATGATAATTGCAGAAATAAAATCGGAAATCTGCGTACAATAGAGGGTCTTATCCACATAAGCTCCACCGCTTGTAATGTGCTGGATAAAATAAGAGGAAAAAATGGTTCCGATGGGATTCAGGCTGCCGAGAAATGCACCTGCGATTCCATTGAAGCCCATACCCGGAATACTTGTCTGGGTACAGCTCCACTGTTCCATTCCGCTTAAATAATAGAATGCAGCGCCAAGTCCTGCCAGAGCTCCGGAAATTACCATGGTGAGGATCAGATTCTTTTTTTCCTTCATTCCACAGTAACGTGCGGCAAACTTATTCAGGCCGGTAGCCTTCAGCTCAAAGCCAAATTTCGTCTTTTCCAGTAAGACCCAGATAAGGATTGCGATGATGATGGACAAAGGAATGGCAATCGTCACATACTGATTCCGGTAAAAAAGGTCGCTGAGCCCCAGATCAGGCAGGATTGCTCCCGGATTTCTGCTGGCAAGCTGTACCGTATAGGGGCTGGCGGGCTCCTTTACGGAAGTCAGAAGCATATTTACTGCATATAATCCAATCCAGTTAAGCATGATACAGGAAATAACTTCGTTAACATTGCAATAGGCTTTCAGAGCACCGGAAACAGCTCCGAACAGGGCACCTGTCAAAGCAGCAGCCAGAAGGCAGATCCACCAGGGCGCTTTGAGACCAAGTGCCAGATACAGACATGCACCTGCCCCGGCAACGTACTGTCCGGCAGCACCGATGTTGAACAGACCGGTTTTATAGGCAAACAGTACGGAAAGCGAGCACATGATCAGAGGAGCTGCTTTTACAAGAGTACTTCCCAGATATTTGATCGCAGCAGGTTTGCTTGGATAGTACAGGAAGTTTTTCACAATAGCTGTAATTGCTCCCCAGGCTCCTGACGGGTTGATGATCAGCAGTACGAGATAACCAATAAAAAGTCCCACAATGATGCAGATAATAGAAGCAATGAGCGATTGAACCGCGTTGCTGCGGAGAAATTTGCTGTTTTTCTTCATTTTAGTTTACCTCCTTTCGCTTTGCACCTGCCATATAAAGTCCAAGTTCTTCTACCGTAACCTGTTTCGGATCAAATTCTCCTACAATTTCACCTTCATACATAACAAGAATGCGATCCGCCACATTCATAACCTCATCCAGTTCAAGACTGATCAGAAGAACGCCTTTTCCGGCATCTCTCTGGGCTACGAGCTGCTTGTGTATGTATTCAATGGCACCTACATCCAGTCCCCTGGTAGGCTGTACAGCAATCAGAAGCTCCGGATTCTTATCGATTTCACGTGCAATGATGGCTTTCTGCTGATTGCCTCCTGACATGGAACGGGCCATCGTAATGGCTCCCTGGCCGGAACGGATATCGTATTGCTTGATCAGCTTATTCGTATAGGAACGGATATTTTTCTTTTTCAAAAAACCTGCGGAATTGGTAAATTCCGGCTCAAAGTATCGCTCAAGCACCATATTGTATTCCAGAGGGTAATCCAGTACCAGACCGAATTTGTGACGGTCTTCCGGAATATGGCTCATTCCCATAATGGAACGTTTACGGATGGGGGCATGGGTAATATCTTCTCCGTTCAGGGTGATGCTTCCGGATTTCAGGGGCTCCAGACCGGATAAGCCATAAACAAATTCAGACTGGCCGTTTCCATCGATTCCGGCGATACATACGATCTCTCCGCGTCTTACCTGAAGGGATACATTGGAAACTGCATCCTTATGATGCTGGCTGGAGGCAACAGTCATGTTTCGGATATCCAGCACCACCTGGCCTGGTTTGGAAGGCTTCTTTTCTACAGCAAATTTTACATCACGTCCCACCATCATGGCAGACAGTTCTTCTGCGGAAGTTTCGCTTGTATTTACTGTGCCTACATATTTTCCTTTCCGAAGGACGGTGCAGCGGTCGGAAACCTCCATAATCTCTGACAGCTTATGAGAAATAAAAAGAATACTTTTTCCTTCTGCCGCAAGATTTTTCATGATTTGCATCAGTTCCTGAATCTCCTGAGGTGTCAGGACTGCAGTAGGCTCATCGAAGATCAGAATCTCGTTATCCCGGTAAAGCATCTTCAGGATTTCTGTTCTCTGCTGCATTCCCACAGTAATATTTTCCACGATATCATCCGGATTCACCTGCAGTCCATATTTTTCAGAAAGCGCAAGGACTTTTTCACGGGCCTGTGCTTTCTGGAGAAAGCCTCCTTTTGTGTCTTCTACTCCCAGAATGATATTATCCAGAACGCTGAAACACTCCACCAGTTTGAAATGCTGGTGTACCATTCCGATTTTCAGATCATTGGCATCGTTGGGATCTTTTATTTCCACTTTTTTTCCGTCTTTTCGGATTTCACCGGATTCCGGCTGGTAGAGCCCGAAAAGGACACTCATTAAAGTAGATTTTCCGGCACCATTTTCTCCCAGAAGTGCATGAATCTCGCCCTTTCGAAGCTGGAGGGTAATGTTGTCATTTGCAATGATTCCGGGAAAGCGTTTTGTAATACCAAGCATTTCGATGGCATAATTTTCCATGTTTACCTTCTCCTTTCCTGATGGAATAAAAAAGCTGCCGCAAAGCATGAACTCTTGCGGCAGCTTCCAAAAATAATCTGTTATTTGATATTGCCAAATTCATTGACGGTGATGTCAACAGCAGGAACAGCGGAGATATCGTTGGAAACAGTTATTTTGCCATCATACATGTCTTTTACAAGAGCTTTGTAATCATCCTCTGTAAAGGTATCATTCCATACAGTAGAGGGGGCAAGCTGTACATAATTTTCTTCCGGATTTTCGGAGACAAGACCAAGATTCTGAATCTGTCCTGCGTATGCGTCCCAGTTATCGTTCAGAATGATTTCGGAGAGCAGGGTATTGACTGTAGGAGCAAGACCCTTCATAGCAGAAGTGATGGTCATGCCTTCTCCATACTGATCGATAATGCCGGCCTGATCGGTATCAACACCGATTACCTTGGTGCCTTCAACCTTTGCTGCAGCCTCTGCTGCGGATGTATAGATACCGCCGCCGCAGGCAAATACAACTTCCACGCCGTTTGTCTGATACCAGGTATCCATGTATGCGGTGATATCTGCATCGCCATAGAACTGATTTCCGTATACATAATCAACAGTCACATCACCTGCAGCATCCAGTTCTTTTGCAGCATCATTTGCACCCTGGATATATCCGTAACCGTAACGGACAACTGCCGGAACTGCCATACCGCCAAGGAATCCCAGATGACGGTAGCCCATCTTGACTGCAGCATAACCAGCCATGTAACCGGACAATTCTTCCTGGTATACAGCAATATAAACGTTGTCAGCGTAATAATAATCTTCTACATTGTAGTTATCAGGCTGATAATCATAATCCGGGATCGCAGCCTCAAGAATATCGCCCTTTCCTACGTCAAGAGCAATGAATTTCACATCCGGATACAGCTCAGAGGTCTCTACGATAGTTCCTGCAAATGCATATCCCGGCATTACGATGACATTGTAGCCTTCTGCAACTGCCTGATCCACACTTGCTACACGCTCTGCTGTAGAGTCTCCGGCCGGTTTGTAATACTTGAAATCCACGCCGTTTTCATCACAGAATGCCATGCAGGCTTCATAGGTGGTCTGGTTAAAAGACTGGTCGGTGATATCACCGTAATCTGTAACCATTGCTACTTTGTAATCACTTTCTTCTGCCGAAACGGATACAACCGGCATAGCAGATAAGGTGACTGCAGCTGCTGCTGCCAAAGCGATGAGACTTCTTTTTTTCATAAAAGTTACCTCCCTTAAATTAAATTTTCGTATAAAATATATTTTTAATGTAGCACATTTGGCCATATTATTCAAGATGTTTTGGCTTTTTGTATAGACGATTTAAAATTGTAAAAAGTTTTTATGTAAAATATAACCACGGATAAGGAAGGCAAAAAAAAGAACAATTTCGGGTTGCAGACAGAAAATACGCAGGCTATAATATGGATGGTCATATAATTAATAATGAAAATATGCCGACAGATAAAGATGTGCTGATAAGCACAATTTATGGAAGGGGGAGAATAATGGAAATTGCCATTGGTTTATTATTACCATTTTTTGGAACTGCGCTTGGCTCTGCATGCGTATTTTTTGTGAAAAACGAATTGAAGCCCCTGGTGCAGAAATCGTTTCTGGGGTTTGCATCAGGCGTTATGGTAGCGGCATCAGTATGGTCCCTGCTGATTCCGGCTATGGAAATGAGCAAAGGAATGGGGAAATTTGCTTTTGTTCCGGCAGCAGTGGGATTTCTGCTGGGAATCGCATTCCTGCTGTTTATGGATAAAAGCATTCCACATCAGCATTTAGGAAGTGAAGAGTGTGAGGGACCGCATTGTGCTCTCAGAAAGAACACCATGCTTGTTCTTGCAGTGACGCTGCACAATATTCCGGAGGGACTTTCTGCCGGAGCCGTTTTTGCAGGTGCTCTTTCAGGAAACAGTACGGTTACCCTGGCGGGGGCATTTGCTCTTTCTATCGGAATTGCCATTCAGAACTTTCCGGAAGGTGCTATCATATCCATGCCGCTGCGCGGCGGAGGAACAGGACGGGGGCAGGCATTCCTGTACGGGGCTGCTTCCGGTGCGGTAGAGCCTGTCGCGGGGCTTGTCACACTGCTTCTGGCGGAGCATATTACTCCGGTGCTTCCTTACCTTCTGGCTTTTGCAGCCGGCGCCATGCTGTATGTGGTGGTGGAAGAACTGATTCCCGAGGCCAGTGAGGGAGAGCACAGCAATATTGCCACCATTGCATTTGCAGCAGGCTTCGTCCTTATGATGATACTGGATGTGGCTCTTGGCTGATGAGCAGAGACTGAGAAAAGAGACCAAGGAGAGATACCTAAGATGAAACGGCTTGCACCTGTTTTTATTTTAACTGCAGGAACTCTGTGGGGAATCATGGGGATTTTTGTGCGGACGCTGGAAAAATACGGATTTACGTCTATTCAGATTGCCTCTGTCCGGATTATGGGAGGGACGATTCTGTTTTTGCTGCTCACGGCAGTAACGGACAGAAAGAAACTGCACGTCCGATTAAAAGACATCGGCTGGTTTCTTGGGATGGGAATCGCCAGCATCCTGATGTTTACCGTATGCTATTTTACCACCATGTCCCTATCGTCCCTGTCCGTGGCGGCAATCCTTTTGTACACGGCGCCGATCATGGTAATGCTGATGTCACTGGTGCTGTTTCATGAAAAAATGACAGTGAAAAAGGGGATGGCTCTTGCAATGGCTTTTGCAGGATGCGTTCTGGTGTCCGGCATGGGAGGTGATATGAGGATTTCCCCGGCGGCACTGGGATTCGGGCTTTTATCCGGTTTCGGATACGGGCTTTACAGCATTCTGGGAACGTATGCACTGAAAAAGTATCCGCCGCTTACCGTTACCACATACGCTTTTTTGTGCGGTGGCCTGGGTGCTCTCATGGTGTGTGATCCCGGAGACCTCATGGGGAAAATTTCAGTGGCTCCGGACAGGGGAAGGCTATGGCTTCTGATTTTCCTGACAGCGTTTGTGACAGCTGTACTTCCATATCTGTTTTATACCGTAGGACTTTCCTTCGTAAAAGCAAGCTCCGCGTCCATTATGGCGTCTGTGGAGCCGGTGGTTGCCACCATCGCGGGAATTCTGGTGTTTCATGAGACCATGACGGCGGAGGCTTTTCTTGGAATTGTTCTGGTGATCGCAGCTATCGTCTTGCTGAACCTTCCAGGTGGAAAAAAGACCGGACAGTGTAAAAATGTGCAGGTGAACAGAGGATAAAAAGGAGAAAGTGAAATGTCAGTTAAAATTGGAAGAAACGACCCGTGCTGGTGCGGGAGCGGTAAAAAATATAAAAAATGCCACGAGGCTTTTGATACCAGGCTGGAGCGCCTGAAACAGCAGGGATTTCCCGTGCTGGATAAAAGTCTTCTCAAAACTCCTGAACAGATTGCGAAAATTAAGGAAAGCTGCAAGATCAATGTGGCAGTGCTGGATTATGTGGCAGAACACATTGGCCCCGGAGTATCTACGGCAGAGATTGACCGGTGGGTACATGAGGAAACCGTACGCCATGGCGGAATCCCGGCACCTTTAAATTATGAAGGCTATCCAAAGAGTGTCTGCACCTCCATCAATGAGGTAGTATGCCACGGAATTCCCTCCGAGGAAGAAATTCTGAAGGAGGGGGACATTGTGAATGTAGATGTTTCCACTATATATAATGGATATTTTTCCGATTCCTCCCGAATGTTCTGCATCGGGGAAGTCAGCCCGGAGAAGAAAAAACTGGTTCAGGTGACAAAGGAATGCGTGGAAATCGGAATTTCCAAAGTAAAACCCTGGGAACCCATCGGCAATATGGGACACGCTGTCCATATGCATGCGGTGGAAAACGGGTATTCCGTTGTACGGGAAATCGGCGGCCACGGAATCGGACTGGAATTCCATGAAGATCCATGGGTGAGCTATACCTCCGAGGAAAACAGCGGCGTGATCATGGTGCCGGGCATGATGTTTACCATAGAGCCTATGGTTAATATGGGAAGCGACGAGATTTATACAGATGAGGTCGATGACTGGACGGTGCGTACCGAGGACGGACTTCCATCCGCCCAGTGGGAGGTGACCGTACTCGTGACGGAAAGCGGATGCGAGGTTATTTGCTGGTAAGGTGACATTTCATATCCGCCTGACGCAGGCGACGCAAAAAAATGCAAAAACCGCTTGCAATAGCCCACTTTCTATAGTATAATCACCAGTGTTGTGAAAAAAGATGGTCCTCTGTTACCGACATGTGTATTAAGAACATCCAGAAGAATAGGAGAGAAAAACATGAACGAAATTATTAAAAACATCGAAGCTGAGCAGTTAAAAGCTGAAGTGCCGCAGTTTTGCGTAGGCGACACAGTAAGAGTACACGCACTGATCAAAGAGGGTAACCGCGAGAGAATTCAGATCTTCGAGGGTACCGTATTAAAGAGACAGGGCGGAAGCACCAGAGAAACCTTTACAGTAAGAAAGAGCTCCAACGGCGTTGGTGTTGAGAAAACATGGCCGCTGCACTCCCCGCATGTAAAAGAAATCGAAGTTATCCGTCATGGTAAAGTACGTCGTGCAAAACTGAACTACTTAAGAGACCGTGTAGGAAAATCTGCTAAGGTTAAAGAGCGCGTGAAATAAGGTAATTTCATAAGTGTTACGAGGGAAGGGACAATAACGTATGGTATTGTCCCTCTTTTTAACCAAACTTTTTTGGCTGTCATCCGGAGAAAAACATGAGAGAAAAGAAAAAAGATAAGACTGAGAAAAACTGGAAAGAAAATAAAACAATCTCCGAAGCTATGGATAAGCTGGAGAATAAAAGGTTTCGGAGTGTCGTGAGATGGGTGTTTGAGATCGCTGTCACACTGGCATTTGCGGCCCTGGTTGCCATTATGCTGTTCCAGTCTGTAACCATGCAGGAAAGCTCTATGGAGCCGACTTTATCTGTGGGAGACAAATATTTTGTAAACCGCCTTGTATATAAGGTATCTTCTCCAAAACGGGGAGATATTATCGTATTCCGCACCAACGGAAGTGACGATGCTGCCCTGCATATCAGACGAGTGATCGGGCTTCCGGGAGAGACGATTCAGATCGTGGATGGGCAGATTCTGATTAACGGGGAGACGTATAGAGAAGGAAAGGATTTTCCTTCCATCAGCAATCCGGGCATGGCGGCGGCCCCTGTTACTTTAAATTCCGGAGAATATTTTGTACTGGGGGATAACCGGAACAACAGTGAGGACAGCCGTTACGGAGACATCGGAAAGGTGAATAAGAAATATATTTTTGGAAAATTGTGGTTTAAGATTTCCCCGGTGAAGGAAATCGGGCCATTGAAAGGTTAGGTTGAAGATGAACGTACAGTGGTACCCTGGTCACATGACCAAGGCAAAGAGACAGATGCAGGAAGATATTAAGCTGATCGATCTGATCATTGAGCTGGTAGATGCGCGTGTACCCCTTTCCAGCCGGAATCCGGACATTGATGAGCTTGGAAAAAATAAAGCAAGACTGATTCTGCTCAATAAGGCGGATCTTGCAGACGAGAGACAGAATGAGGCGTGGAAGAACTTTTTTCAGGCAAAGGGCTTCTTTGTGGTAAAAGTGGATTCCAGAAGCGGGGCCGGGATGAAAGCAATCCAGGCTGCCATTTCGGAAGCCTGTAAGGAAAAGACGGAAAGAGACCGGAAAAGAGGAATCAAAAATCGTCCCATCCGTGCTATGGTAGTGGGCATTCCTAATGTGGGAAAATCTACTTTTATCAATACCTTTGCAGGGAAGGCCTGTGCGAAGACCGGCAACAGGCCTGGTGTGACAAAGGGCAAGCAGTGGATCAAACTGAATAAAAGTGTGGAGCTTCTGGACACGCCGGGAATCCTCTGGCCGAAATTTGAGGACCAGGAGGTTGGGATGCGTCTCGCCTACGTGGGCTCTATCAAAGACGATATCCTGAATATGGAGGAGCTTTCCCTGAACCTGATCGACTTTCTGCGTCAGTATTATCCAGGTGTTCTGGAAAGACGCTATCAGATATCCGAAGAGGGGAAACCGGTGGAAGTGCTGGAAGCCATTGCCAGAGCGAGAGGATGTCTGAAAAAAGGTGAGGAGCTTGATTATGCCAAAGCATCGGGAATCCTGTTTGACGATTTCCGAAGCGGCAAGATCGGGCGGATTACGCTTGAATGGGTGAAAGAATGAAAACAATCGGAGAAATCAGGGCGGAATTTTCAGATGCCTGTGCAGAAGATTATCCGTCCTTGTTTGAAAAATACAGAGAGGATTCCAGAAGCGGTGTCGTGAAGCTTCTGGAGCAGTACAGAAAAAAAGAAGAAGCGCTGAAAAAGGAAATCGCCAGAACGGAGGCTATGAAAGCCTTTGAACATAAGTATGAGCATCTGGGGTATCTCTGCGGGATTGACGAGGTGGGGAGAGGTCCCCTTGCAGGGCCGGTAGTGGCGTGTGCAGTCATTCTGCCGAAAGACTGCGATATTTTATATCTGAATGATTCCAAGCAGCTTACGGCAAAGAAAAGAGAAGAGCTTTATGATGTCATTATGGAAAAGGCTGTTTCCGTAGGAATTGGTATGGCAGGACCACAGAGAATCGATGAGATCAACATCCTGCAGGCGACTTATGAGGCTATGCGTCAGGCAATCGGAAATCTGAAGGTGGTGCCGCAGGTACTTTTAAATGATGCGGTGACGATTCCGGAAGTGACGATTCCGCAGGTGCCTATCATCAAGGGAGATGCCAAAAGCATTTCTATTGCGGCGGCAAGTATCGTTGCCAAGGTTACCAGAGACCGTATGATGGTGGAATATGATGAAGTCATGCCCGGGTACGGGTTTGCTTCCAATAAGGGCTACGGTTCCGCGGCACATATAGAAGCGTTAAAAAAATATGGTCCTTCGCCCATTCACCGCGCCAGCTTTATCACACATTTTATCGGATGAAACTTCTGCATAGATCAGCAAAAAAAATATACTGGCAAAATGTATTCGCTGAAAAATATTTGACAAAAGATACCGACACAGAATAAAAATGGGGAATCTTTTTGAGGGAAAATTATAACAAGCGCCGCCTTGGCGGCTTCTATGAGGAACAGGCAGCCAGGTACCTGGAAGAGCAGGGGCTTGCAATTTTGGAACACAACTATCGGTGCCGATTCGGAGAAATCGACCTGATCGCACAGGATGGAGAATATCTTGTTTTCGTGGAAGTGAAATACAGGAGCAGCCGGCATTCCGGGAGTCCCCTGGCTGCTGTGGACGCGGCAAAGCAGCATGTCATCAGCAGAGTGGCAAAAAATTATCTGATGACCTGCCGCCGCAGCGTGGATATTCCCTGCCGGTTTGATGTGGTAGGATTTGACGGCGATGAAATAACCTGGGTAAAAAACGCATTTGATTACAGATAAAAATACAGCACTGATTTCTGGCAAAGCCGAAAACGGAAGATGGGAGAATATAAATGGAGATAAACTGGCATGATGATACCTGTCCCAAAATGAACGTACAGGAGAAAAAAGGTGTTACCTTTCTTACATATCCCGCGCTGGATGCACTTCCCGGTATCGTACACGGGTTCAGCACCAGGCTTGGAGGAGTGAGCAGAGGAATTTATTCCTCCATGAATCTTAGCTTCGCAAGAGGAGACGAGGAGGCGGATGTACGGGAAAATTACGAAAGACTTGCCGCAGCGATGGGCTTTTCCACTGCAGATATCGTCACTTCTGACCAGACCCATACCACCAATGTGCGGGTCATTACAGAAGCAGACCGTGGAAAGGGGATTACCTGTCCACGGGATTATACAGATGTGGATGGGATGATCACGAATGTTCCGGGACTTGTCCTTGCCACCTTTTATGCGGACTGTGTGCCTTTATATTTCGTGGATCCTGTAAATGGTGCCATCGGGCTTTCCCATTCCGGCTGGCGAGGCACTGTGGGAAAAATCGGTCAGGTGACGATTCAGAAGATGGGAGAGGAGTATGGTTCCCGGCCGCAGGATATCTATGCAGCCATCGGTCCGTCCATCTGCCAGAATTGCTATGAAGTGAGCGAGGATGTGATCGATCAGTTTCGGGAAGCCTTTGACAAAAAGTGCCGGGACGCTTTGTTCTATGCAAAGCCGAACGGAAAATACCAGCTGAACCTGTGGGAGGCAAACCGCATGATCATGGAAGAAGCCGGGATCCCGGCAGATCATATCTCCATGCCGAATCTTTGCACCTGCTGTAATCCGGAGTTCCTTTTTTCGCACCGCGCATCCCGGGGAAAACGTGGAAATCTGGGGGCATTCCTGGGATTGAAACACTAAAACAGACGTATATACAGAAAGCCGGAGCAACAGCCCCGGCTCATTTTATTTCTTTACTTTGCATTCACTTTTTTCATCAGATCCATGATCTTGTCGTTGCTGGAACGAACTTTTTCTACGGAAACATCATGATTGATGATATCAATGATGCTTGCCAGATATTTGCTCATATTTGCTTCCACATAATATGGCTTATCCATGAGATCAGAAGGACGATAATTCAGATTGGTGGTGATGACTTTATCAATCCAGCCTTTTTTGTAGTATTCGTCAAATTTTGCCAGTCCGTCTGTGAAAAGTCCGTAAGTGGTACAGATGAATACGCGGTTTGCATGACGTTCCTTGATCTGCTTTGCCACATCCAGCATACTTTCGCCGGAGGAAATCATGTCATCAATGATAACAACATCCTTGCCCTCTACGGAATCACCCAGGAACTCATGTGCCACGATGGGGTTCTTGCCATTTACGATGGTGGAGTAGTCACGTCTCTTATAGAACATGCCCATATCTACCCCAAGAATGTTGGAAAAATATACGGCTCTGGACATCGCTCCCTCGTCCGGGCTGATGATCATCAGGTGATCATTGTCCACTTTGAAATCCGGTACATTTTTTACCAGTGCCTTTAAAAACTGATAGGTGGGGAAAAAGTTATCAAAGCCATTCAAAGGAATGGAATTCTGAACACGCGGGTCGTGAGCGTCAAAGGTGATAATGTTGGAAACACCCATTTCACTTAATTCACGAAGAGCCAGTGCGCAGTCCAGGGACTCACGCTTGCTGCGTCTGTGCTGGCGTCCCTCATATAAAAACGGCATGATGACATTGATCCTGTGTGCCTTTCCGGTGGCTGCGGAAATGATTCTTTTCAGATCCTGATAATGATTGTCCGGGGACATATGATTTTCGTGACCACAGACCGTATAAGTAAGGCTGTAATTGGTAATATCTACCATAATATAAAGGTCGGTTCCGCGAACAGATTCCTTGATATAACCCTTGCCTTCGCCGGTTCCGAAACGCGGACACTCACAGTCTACAAGGAAAGAGGACTCACTGTATCCCTGAGGGATGACGCTGACGTTCTTTCTTTCGACCAGTTCCTTTCGGAATTTCACCAGCTTTCTGTCCACCTCTTCGGCCAGTTCGCGGCATCCTGCCAGCGCGGCAATTCGAATCGGAGCAACAGGCATAGATTTTTCCAGTAATTCTATGTTCGGCATAATATTCCTCCTAAGTATTCAAGATAAAATCGCTTTCATTCTTTATTTATAACATTTGCCCTAAATGCCGTCAAGGAATTTATTGATTTTTACTCGGAAAATTGGTATGATAGAAAATGAAATCATGGGTGCACATGCCCATTTAAATGTGGAGTTAACCAATATGAACAAAAAAAAGAGACATGTAATTTCAAAAATCCTTCCCGGAAGTATAGCCGAAGAACTGGAACTTTCAACGGGTGATATCCTGGTATCGGTAAATGACCAGCCTGTGGAGGATGTCTTTGATTACCGGTATCTCATGAATGAAGAATATGTAACTCTCCTGGTGGAAAAAGCGGACGGCGAGATGTGGGAGCTGGAAGTGGAAAAAGAGTTCGAGGAAGACCTGGGGGTGGAGTTTGAAGAAGGCGGCCTTATGGACGACTACCGCTCCTGTTCCAACAAATGTATTTTCTGCTTTATCGACCAGATGCCGCCCGGAATGCGGGATACCCTGTATTTTAAGGATGATGATTCCAGACTTTCTTTTCTGCAGGGAAATTATGTGACACTTACCAATATGAGTGACCATGATATTGACCGGATCATTCGTTATCATCTGGAACCGATCAATATTTCCTTCCAGACCATGAATCCGGAACTGCGCTGTAAGATGCTTCATAACCGTTTTGCAGGACAGGCTCTTGAAAAGGTGAATCGGTTTTATGATGCCGGGATTACCATGAATGGCCAGATCGTCCTGTGCAAAGGCGTAAACGACGGAGAGGAGCTGAAGCATACTATAGAGAAACTGTCTGAATATGCGCCGGTACTTCAGAGCGTATCCATCGTTCCGGTAGGCCTGACGAAGTTTCGGGACGGGCTGTATCCCCTTGAACTGTTTGAGAGAGAGGACGCTGTACAGGTGCTGGAGATCATTGAGGGCTGGCAGCATAGGATGATGGCGAAATACGGCATCCATTTTGTCCATGCATCAGATGAGTGGTATATTCTTGCAGGAAGGGAGCTTCCGGAAGAGGAGCGGTATGACGGTTATCTGCAGCTGGAAAATGGTGTGGGGATGCTGCGCCTTCTGGATACGGAGGTCAGGGAAACACTTTCCATGATGGAAGGGGACGACCGCAGCATACACGCCGCAGCAGCTACAGGAGCTCTTGCCTGCCCGTATATTACAAGGCATATGGGTCTGATCCGGGAAAAATTTCCCAATGTCCATGTGCAGGTACTGGCGGTTCAGAATGAATTCTTCGGAGAAAAGATCACCGTATCCGGCCTGATCACGGGACAGGATCTGATCCGGCAGCTTTCCGGAAAAGACCTGGGAGAAAAGCTTCTGATTCCCTGCAATATGCTGCGGGATCAGGAAAATGTTTTTCTGGATGATGTAACGGTGGAAGAAGTGTCGGAAAAACTTGGCACAGAGATTGTGATTGTAGAGGAAGGCGGAGCAGATCTGGTAACAGCGGTCCTTGACCCGCCGCAGCATAAAAAACTTAGAAGGAGACAAATGTATGAGCAAACCAGTAGTAGCCATAGTGGGCAGGCCTAATGTGGGCAAATCCACCCTGTTTAACGCACTGGCAGGTGATAAGATTTCAATTGTAAAGGATACGCCTGGTGTGACAAGAGACCGTATTTATGCGGATGTCACATGGCTGGACAAATCCTTTACCATGATTGATACCGGCGGTATTGAGCCGGACAGCAGCGATGTGATCCTTTCCCAGATGAGGGAACAGGCTCAGATCGCCATCGATACGGCTGACGTGATCGTCTTTATTACGGATGTACGTCAGGGACTGGTGGATGCGGATGCAAAGGTGGCAGATATGCTGCGCCGCAGCGGAAAACCTGTAGTCCTGGTGGTAAATAAAGTGGACAGCGTCCAGAAGTTTATGATGGATGTGTACGAGTTTTACAATCTGGGAATCGGGGAACCTTTTGCCATTTCAGCAGCGAATCGCCAGGGACTGGGAGATATGCTGGATGAGGTGGTCAAAAACTTCCCGGAAGGCGCCGGAGAGGATGAGGAAGATGATATTCCGAAAATCGCGATTGTAGGAAAGCCGAATGTAGGAAAATCTTCCCTGGTGAATAAGCTTTTGGGAGAAGACCGTGTCATCGTTTCTGATATCGCAGGAACCACCAGAGATGCGGTGGATACCAGGGTGACCTGGGAAGGCCGTGACTATATTTTTATCGATACGGCAGGTTTAAGACGCAAGGGAAAGGTCAGAGAAGATATCGAACGGTACAGCGTGATCCGTACTGTAACGGCTGTGGAACGGGCTGATATCGTGGTGGTTATGATCGATGCTTCCGAGGGTGTGACCGAGCAGGATGCCAAAATTGCCGGAATTGCTCACGAAAAAGGCAAAGGCGTGATCATTGCGGTAAATAAATGGGATGCCATCGAGAAAAATGACAAGACCATTTACAAGCACACGAACCGTATCCGAGAGGTTCTTTCCTTCATGCCATACGCGGAGATCGTGTTTATTTCCGCAAAAACAGGACTTCGAATTTCCAGGCTTTTTGAGACTCTGGATGCGGTTATTGAAAATCAAACCATGCGTATTCAGACGGGTGTGCTCAATGAAATTCTGGCGGAGGCAGTTGCCATGCAGCAGCCGCCGTCTGACAGAGGCAGAAGGCTGAAGATCTTCTATATGACGCAGGTTGCGGTAAAACCGCCGACATTTGTGATTTTTGTAAATGACAAAGAACTGATGCATTTTTCCTATACCAGATATCTGGAAAACAAAATTCGCGATGCATTTGATTTTGGCGGAACACCATTAAAATTCATTATACGGGAACGGGGAGAAAAGGAATAATTCATTATGGAGCGTATCATCTGTCTGGCAATTGGATATTTATTCGGGATGTTCCAGACATCCTATTTTATCGGAAAAGCTCATCATATTGATATCCGGAACTGCGGGAGCGGAAATGCGGGGACAACCAATGCCCTGAGAACCCTTGGGAAAAAAGCAGGGGCTCTAACGCTGGTGTGTGACCTTCTGAAATGTGTCGTTGCAATCCTGATCGTGGATGCTGTATTTCAGAAAAACTGTCCGGATATCCTGCCGCTTCTTGGTATGTATACGGCAGCCGGATGCGTGCTGGGACATAACTTTCCTTTCTATATGAAATTCAAGGGAGGAAAAGGCATTGCTGCTTCCGCGGGTATGCTGCTGGCTCTTGACTGGAGAGTCTTTCTGATCTGCGCAGTGGTGTTTTTTGTATTGTTTTTTACCACACATTATGTCTCTCTGGGGTCTGTCTGCGCATACCTGACGGCGCTTGTCTGCTTCATTGCTTTTGGGGCAGCAGGAAGCTACGGGATGAAACTGAATCAGACCATTGAGATGGATGTGGTGATGGGGCTGATGACGGTTCTGGCGATTTATCGTCACAGAGCAAATATTTCCCGTCTGATGAAGGGAAATGAAAATAAAGTTTTCCTGGGAAAATCCGGGCAAAAGAAAGGTTAATAGGGTGAATGGTATGGCAAAAGTCAGTGTGATGGGAGCCGGAGGCTGGGGTACTGCCCTCGCAATCCTTCTGCACAACAACGGACATGAGGTGATGCTGTGGTCTGCCCTGGGAGATGAAGTGAATCTCCTTCGGGAAAAAAGAGAAAATGCATCCAAGCTTCCGGGTGTAAAGATTCCGGAAGAGATCGTGATCACAGAGGATACGGAGATGGCTATGAAAGAGCCGGATGTGGCTGTGCTTGCTGTTCCGTCACCTTTTACCAGGAGCACATCCAAAAGGCTGAATCCTTACGTAAAAGAAGGTCAGATCATCGTGAACGTAGCAAAAGGAATTGAGGAAAAAACGCTCATGACGCTCAGCGAGATCATTGAGCAGGAGATCCCTCAGGCAAACGTATGCGTGCTTTCCGGACCAAGTCATGCGGAGGAAGTGGGACGCGGGCTTCCTACTTCCTGCGTGGTAAGTGCGAGAAAGAAAGAGACAGCGGAGTACATCCAGGAAATTTTTATGAGTCCGGTATTCCGTGTTTATACAACACCGGATATCCTTGGCGTGGAGCTTGGCGGTTCACTGAAAAATGTCATTGCGCTGGCTGCAGGAACAGCAGACGGGCTGGGGTATGGAGACAACACGAAGGCGGCTTTGATCACCAGAGGAATTGCGGAAATTACACGACTTGGTATGAAAATGGGAGCGAGACCGGAGACCTTTGCCGGTCTGTCTGGAATCGGCGACCTCATTGTAACCTGCGCCAGTGTGCACAGCCGTAACCGCAGGGCCGGTTACCTTATGGGAAAAGGCTATACCATGCAGGAGGCGATGGACGAGGTGAAAATGGTTGTGGAAGGTGTTTATTCCGCAAAAGCGGCAAAAGAGCTTTCTGAAAAATATGAAGTGGAGATGCCCATTGTAGACGAAGTGAACAAGATTCTGTTTGAAAACAAACCGGCTTCTGAAGCTGTGATCGATCTGATGCTGCGGGACAAAAAAGTGGAGAGCTCTCTGCTTCCCTGGGATGAAACGGAAATCTGAGGATAAAAAATAAGAGGGCTAAAGCGGAAAAATCTGCTTCATGCCAGAGCAAAAAAAGGACCTGGGTCGTTATGACGCAGGTCCTTATGATATTCAGATTATGGATTCTCAGAAAATGACATCTTTTAAGTCATCGGGAACGTGAGAACTGTGGAAATCTTCATTCAGAGTGTCGATGATTGCCATATCTTCTTCCTCAATATTGAAATCAAAAATATCGCCATTGGAAGCAATACGGTCTGGATTAACTGATTTCGGGATAACGGAAATTCCCTTCTGAATGGCCCACCGAAGTCCGATCTGGGCAGGTGTGCGTGCGTATTTTGTAGCAAGGACACACATCACATCGTGGTCAAAATAAGCACCTCGTGCCAGAGGAGCGTATGCCTGAACCTGAATCCCCTCATCCCTGCAGTATTCGATCAGTTCTTTGGGATAACATAAAGGATGACATTCAATCTGATTGACAGCCGGAACGATACCTGAGATTTTCTTCAGCTCTTCGAGATGATAGATCTGGAAATTGCTGACACCAATGGAAAGGGCGCGGCCGCTGTCCAGAATTTTTTCCATGCTCTTCCAGGTACCGGTGTAGCAGCCGGGAACCGGCCAGTGGATCAGGTAAAGATCTACGTAGTCGAGCTTCAGACGATCCAGGCTGCGGTAAAATGCCCCTTCAATATCACCGAGACGCTGAGCTGTGTTCCAGATTTTGCTTGTGATGAAAAGATCCTTGCGGGGAACGCTGCATTTCGCAATGGCTTTTCCCACACTTTCCTCATTTTTGTAAACAGAAGCAGTGTCGATCATGCGGTAACCTGCATTCACGGCTGCTGAAATGGCAGTTTCTGCTTCGCTGTCTGCTGTCTTATATACTCCCAGCCCCAGAAGAGGCATTTCTCTGTCGTTATTCAGAAAAACAGTTTTTCTCAAAGCTCATTCCTCCTCAATTTCTGTATGGAAATCTAAAATCTTCTACAGTATATCATAAAAATATGAAAGATTTACCTCATTTATGTTACAAATTTAATACATACATTATCGTTAAAAACAAGACAATTACGTTAAAAGGGTGACGCAAAAAAGAAAAAACGTAAAATATTTTCACAAAAAATTAAAAAAAATAAGGTTTAATTTATGATAATTACCTTGCGAAACAGGGAGAAAGGTTGTATAATGGAGAAAATTGATAAATTCTTGTCATAAGTCTGCCCATTTACAGGCAGCAGAGAAAGGAGAAGTATCATGCATTTGATCAAAGATGAGAATGGTAATCTTGTTCAGCATGGTCATGAGCATACGCATGAGCACACGCATTCAGATGGTGTGACACACAGTCATGCACATACCCATGAGGGCGGTGAGAACCACGAACATACACATACTGAGAGTACAGCATGCGCAGGAGGGGACTGCGGTTCCTGTCAGGGCGGAGACTGTAAGAATGAAACAGTTGCGCTTCTGACCTACATGCTGCAGCACAATGAGCATCATGCGGCAGAGCTCGACCAGATGGCAGAAAATCTGGAGAAGATGGGCATGAGTGCAGCGGCAAAGACGATCAAGGAGAGCGTTTCTGATTTCCAGAAAGGCAATATGCGTCTTGGTCTCGCTCTGACACTGGTAAAAGAAGAAATGAAATAATTCCGGCGCTCCGGTATGGGAGCACCACAGCATAATTAGGAGGCATGCATTATGTGTTTGGCAACTGTTTACAAGCAAAGCGATGATTCCGTGATCTTTAAAAATGTCAGCCGGATCGATGTGGACGGAGAAAAGCTTATCCTCCGCGATATCATGGGAGATGAGAGAATCGTGGAAGGCAGTATTCTCATGGTAGATCTTGCCAACAGCATTGTGAAGGTAAAATGTGACTGATGATTGAAAGATTACTTTTTAGGAGGAACCAGGTTTATGGCACATGTAATTGCTGTCGCAGGTAAAGGCGGCGTTGGTAAGACAACCTTATGCGGAATGCTGATCCAGTACCTTTGCGAAAAGGGAAAAGGACCGATTCTGGCAGTGGATGCGGATGCAAATTCAAACCTCAATGAGGTTCTGGGAGTTAAGGTGGAAACCACTCTGGGCGATGTGCGGGAAGAAATCGCACGGGCAGAACTGGCAAAGGAAAACCCGATTCCGGCGGGAATGTCAAAAGCGGATTATGCAGAGATGCGGTTTGAGGACGCACTTGTGGAAGACGATGATTTTGACCTTCTGGTTATGGGACGGACCCAGGGAAAAGGCTGTTACTGTTTTGTGAATGGACTTTTGCAGACTCAGCTTGCGAAATACCAGAATAATTATCCTTATTTTGTTGTGGATAATGAGGCAGGTATGGAACATATCAGCCGAGGTGTTCTTCCTTCCATGCAGACGGCAATCCTGGTAAGTGACTGTTCCAGGAGAGGCGTTCAGGCCGTTGGACGGATCGCGGAGCTGATCAAAGAGTGCGATATGCACCCGGATACCGTCGGATTGATCATTAATCGTGCACCCGGCGGACAGCTTAACGACGGCATCAAAGAAGAAATTGAGAAACAGGGGCTTACCCTTCTGGGTGTGGTTCCGCAGGACGAAAAGGTCTACGAATATGACTGTGAAGGACGTCCTACTGCAAGCCTGCCGGAGGATAATCCTGTTAAGGTTGCACTTCGTGCAATTGTAGACAAGCTGAATTTATAAGCAACACCCCTTGACGCATTTTTTTGGACGGCAAGGGATATTTGCTGCATAGGGAGTTTGTGAAAATTCCTGTTTTTTACCAAGAAAATAACCCATGGGAGGGGATGGGATGTCCCGGCCTGTGAGGATTATTGAAAATAAAAAAGACAAGGTACATACCAATTAAGTGTACAAATTAAAGGAGGTCAATAATGAGTGAATTCAAATTAACTACAGTGGAAGAATTTGAAGAGGCTACCGCCAGACTGTTAGAGACAGGCGCAAAGGTTGGCGCTGATTCCTGGCAGATGCGAGTTAAAAATCAGACTCCACACTGTAAATTCGGTGAGCAGGGTATCTGCTGCCGTATCTGTGCAATGGGACCATGTCGTATTACCCCGAAAGCACCGAGAGGAATCTGCGGCTGCGATGCTCACGGTATCGTAGGAAGAAACTTCCTG
>JALERH010000022.1 GCA_022764275.1 Blautia sp.
CGGTGGGCAGCCCTCTGGGATGCCATACCGGAATATTATATTCCCGGCTTTCTCATGACACTGAAGATCGCCATTGTCGGGTTGATCGTAGCCCTCATTCTCGGCATCATCTTCGGTACTCTGTCCACTATGAAATTTAAACCGGCAAAGTTCATTTCCCGTATCTATGTGGAAGTGATCCAGAATACGCCGCTGGCTCTGCAGGTCATGTTCTATTACATGGTTCTGCCCATGCTGGTTTCCGGATCAGGCTATCGTATCCCGAAATTTGTACTGGGTGTGATCGGTGTGGGTATTTACCACGGTGCCTATATTTCCGAAGTCATCCGGACCGGTATCGAAGCCATTCCAAAGGGACAATCAGAAGCTGCTTCCTCGCAGGGCTTTAATTATCTGCAGACCATGTATCATATCATTCTTCCGCAGACCATAAAGATTATCATGCCTCCTTTGGCAAACCAGGCTTTAAACCTTGTAAAGAACACCTCTATCCTGGCCATGGTAGCCGGTATGGATCTGATGTATTTTACAGATTCCTGGGGCGCGGAACGCGGATATTTTGCTCAGGCTTATTTCACCAGCGCACTGTTATACTTCATCATCTGCTTCCCGCTGGCACGACTGGCCCGCTATCTTGAAATCCGTTCACTGCGCCTTCCCAGGGCAAAAAATGTGGATGAAATACTGAAGGAGGAAGGCTTATGTTGACCCTGTTTCAGCAGATATTTACCTCTGCAAACGTTACTTTTATGCTGAAGGGACTGGGAATGACTGTGGCGATTGCAGTCCTTGCCACCCTGCTCAGCATGTTTTTCGGAACTATCCTTGCGCTGATCCGAACCTACGCAAAGGGCAGATGGCGTTTTGCCTCCGGACTGGTCGGCGCCTATGTGGAATTCTTCCGCTGTACTCCAAACCTCCTGTGGATTCTCTGGATTTACTTTACTGTACGCGGAAACAAAATCGCGGTCTGCGTCTTTGCCATCACACTCTTTACCTCAGCGGTGATGGCAGAAATTTTCCGGGGCGGTCTGAATTCCATCCCCATCGGACAGTTTGAAGGGGCTCAGTCACAGGGATTTAATTTCTTTCAGACCCTATGGTATATCGTCCTTCCTCAGATGATCAAAAAAGTCATCCCGGCACTGGTAAGCCAGGTTATCACCATTATAAAAGATACTTCTTTCCTGAAAATGGTGGATATCAACGAGTTTATGCGGAACTGTTCCGTTGTTTTGGGTACCATTTATGATGTTCGCGGAATGGTGATGCTGTTTGCGTTTGAGGCACTCTGCTACTTTGCCATCTGCTTTACATTAAGCTGCGTGGTACGTCAGTATCAGAAAACGCTTGTGACTGCGTAAGGAGGTTCCTGTTATGGATAAATTTACGATTACCATTACCAGACAGTTCGGAAGTATGGGACGCACCATTGCCAAAAAGCTTTCCGAAGAGCTCGGGATTGAATTTTATGACAGAGATATTGTGGAAGATGTTTCGAAAAAGCTCAATCTTCCCGTATCCCAGATCAGTGACTCTGAGGAACAGTCAAACTACCGGTTCTGGCGCAGGATGTTTCCTCTCGGCACAGATAAAGAATATATGCAGAATATCATCTTTGACGTACAGAAAGAGCTCATCAAGGAGCTGGCCGGAAAGTCGAGCTGTATCCTTGTGGGCCGATGTTCGGATGCCATTCTGGAAACGAATAAAAACAACATGAACATTTATATTTACGCACCTGTGGAAAAACGACTGGAAAACTGTATCCAGAGACTGGAAATGAGCGAAACGGAAGCCCGGCGAACCATTTCTGACGTAGACAGAGCGCGTGATGCCTATCATAAAAAATATGCCGGTTTCCTCCCTTCTGACACGGCGCACAAGCATCTTATGATAGACTCCTCCCTGCTCGGTCCGGAAGAAACTGCACGCTGGATCGCAGAAATTGCACGTAAAAGATTTAATCTGTGAATATGTATGTATGAAGAGAATCCCCGCCGAAGCATCACACTTCGGTGGGGATTATTATCTTTTCCACGTTATATTTCCCGTTTTCTATCGTCATGACCGCCATGGTCACTTCCCCACCAAAGCGGCTTCTTCCGCAGCTTCCCGGGTTCAGCCAGAGACGCCCGTCAATCTCACGCTCAAAATATTTATGACTGTGTCCGAATACCACCACCTGGGCATCCTTTAAGTCCCACGCCACATCTCTCTTGTTGTGTACCATGAAAAACTTCACGCCTTCGATGGAAAAAGTCAGCGTCTTTGCCAGTCCTTCCGCCCAGTCCTTATCGTTATTTCCGCGCACCACATAGATGGAGGCCAGAGGACGCAGTGCATCCAGAATTTCCGGCTTATTGATGTCTCCTCCGTGTAAAATACAGTCACAGGATTTTAAGATTTCCAGGACTTCCGGACGAAGGAGTCCATGAGTATCTGAGATGATTCCAACCTTTACTGCCATGTTTCTACCAGACCTTTCTTCTCTTCTTACAGAAAATCAAACAGGCTCAGCTGCTGTACGGTTTCCACCGCCTGCTTTCTGCCTGCTTTTTCTTTTATGATATCTTTTTGGGGAAGCTCTGACAGAAAATCCGATGGCTCTTCACAATGGGTGAGAATCAGTTCTTCTTTTGCCCGTGTCATACCCACGTAGAAAAGGCGTCTCTCTTCTTCCATATCTGTGGGATATTTTTCCCTCTCAAGAGGCAGTTCCCCTTTTCCCACGCCAAAAAGGATCACGACTGGAAATTCCAGTCCCTTGGAGCCGTGAAGTGTCATCAGATGCACGGCATCTGCTGTATATGCTTTTCCATTGCAGCGTTTCAGATCCCCCTCTTCCCCGAGAAGAAGTGCATCCAGAAAATCCGTCATATTCTCATAGCAGACTGCCATGTGAGACAGATTGAGCAGGTCTTCATTTTCCTGCTGCCCCAGATCCTCCATCCATCCTTCCAAAAGCTTTTTCGGCTTTGAACGCTTCCATTTTGTCTGATATTTATCCGCCATCTGCCGGTAAACGCTTTCCGAAAGAAGGCTGTCTGTATCTTCCGGATTCCACAAAAGCTTCCCTGCTTCTTTTGCATATTCCTGTGCTTCCGGGTTTGCCAGAGAGCAGAAAAAGGCAATGGTTCCACGTATCAGCGGCTTCTTAAGGAAGTCCTCCCGGCCTGTGACGATATATGGAATTCCCTCCTGCGAAAGGCATTTTTCCAGAATTCCTGCCTGATGATGGGTGCGGTAAAGAATCGCGATATCTCCAAAAGTCCTGGACCGCTTTTCCTCCCGGAAGGTATCCTGCCGCTCCACATCCAGCATGTCGATGCCTCCGATGAGGCGGTTGATTTCCTTCGCTGCAAAGATAGATTCCGGCATCTTTCCCGATGCACTCACCACCCGTACCGGAATCCCATCCGGATGATTGGCATGCAGGATTCTCGGTTCGCCTGGATTGTGAGAGATGGATGCCGTGGCCGCCGCCAGTATCTTTCCGCTGGAACGGTAGTTTTCCTCCAGATGGATCACGTTCAGCTTCGGATAATCCGCTTTCAGCTTCTCAAAACACCGTGCATCAGAACCGCGGAAGCCATAGATGGACTGATCCGGATCCCCGATCACAAACAGCTCTCTTCCGTGTGCATTCCACGCCTGAATCAGCTCATACTGAAGCGGGCTGATATCCTGAAATTCATCCACAAGAAGATAGGTAAAAGGCTGATCGTAAGATTCCTTTTTTCCATGATTCTCCGTTTCTTTTTCCCGGAAAAACTTAAGCGTTTCCTGTAAAATATCATCAAAATTCAGCTCTCCGGTTTCTTCGTCCACCGTAAGCGCAAACTCCACTCCGTTTTTCTTTAAGAACTCCAGACTGATTGCGTGGAAGGTACCGATATGCATTTTCCGTACGTTTCCGGAACCGCCGAGCTGTCTGGAAAGCCGCTCCTTCATCTCCGCTGCTGCCTGTCTTGTAAAGGTCACCGCAGTGATCTCCGATGGCTTTACCTTTCTATGTTCCAGCAGGTAAAGGATACGAGAAACCAGTGTCTTTGTCTTTCCCGTTCCGGGTCCTGCGATAACTGCCACCGCACGGTCAATGGCCTCTACCGCCTGTCTCTGCTGTTCGTTCAGGACATCCTTTTGTACCGGCTTTTCTTCCGTGACGGATGGCAGGGGAATGTCATCAGACGTTTTGTCTGACTCACCATTTCCGGGCTCCATAGCCTTTTCATAAGATTCTCCTCCGGAAAGCTGCCAGTTTCCCATATTTTCAAACAGACTCATCTGGCCTTCCAGATTCTGGATTTCGTCGTTTTCGAACAACTTAATCGTGCCGTACTCTCCATCAAATCCGGGTCTTCGGATGACCTCCCCCGCACGGAGCCTGCGAATTCCCTCTGCCACCAGATAGCCGCTCTCTTTCCGGATATCCTCCACGGGAATTTCTCTTAGGATTTCAAATTCTGTTCCAAGCTTTGCCAGCATTTCCTCGTACTCTGCCAGGACTTTTTTGCTTGCCGCAGAGTGCCCCGTAGATGCCGCTATGACCTCCGGAAGCGGCACCAGACTTTCATAAGGCTTTGCATTTTCCCTCACGAATCCCTCTTCACGGTCTGCCAGTTCCTCCACTCTGTGATCCACGCCTATGGTCATCTTCCGTCCGCATACCGGACATTTTCCTCCATATTTTTCTGCCTCTTTGGGACTTAAACAGATATGGCATTTCCGGTGTCCGTCATAGTGATATTTCCCCTCTTCCGGGAAAAACTCCACTGTTCCATCAAGGCCTTTTCCTTCCTGAATAGCATGATAAAGCCCCTCATAGGAAAGGTCGATATCCAGAAGGTTTGCCTCTCGCCCCAGTTTGGCAGGAGAATGGGCGTCGGAATTTGACACAAGCTGGAAACGATCCAGCGCAGACAACCGCCAGTTCATGGGCGGGTCAGAAGACAACCCGGTCTCCACAGCATGGATGTATGGTGCCAGGTCTTCAAAGCATTCCTCCATAGTATCAAACCCGGAAAAAGCTCCGAACAGTGCAAAATGAGGTGTCCAGATATGGGCCGGTACAAACATTCCCCGGGGACATAAATCCAGCATGATTTCCAGGAGATCCCGGCAGTCCAGACCCAGGATCGGCCGCCCGTCCGAGTGGATATTTCCGATGGTTTCCAGCTTTGAGGACATCTTTTCTGCGTCTTCCAGTGACGGGAGAAGCAGCACATTGTGGACTTTTCGAACCTTTTCATTCTTTTTATAAATGGAACTGATTTCTCCTGTAAGGACAAATCGCGGTGCGTCATGAGCCATGGTTTTCGCCTCATCCAGCACATATTCATCCTTTAGCCGATACAGCCCTTCCTCCGCAGGCTCCAGCTTTTCTTCCAGTTCTTTTCGCCATGCAGGATGGGTAAAATCTCCGGTTCCTACGATGGAAATTCCCTTTTTTCTTGCCCACAGATCCAGATATTCCGGAGTCCCTTCCTTGCTGGTTGCCCTGGAATATCGGGAATGAATGTGCAGATCTGCGATTGCTTTCACTTCTTCACCAGCTTTCCTTTTATGACATTTTCCATGTATGCTTCCATCTCATCTGTCAGTTCTGCCATTTTCTGCGCCGTATCCGGATTCTCATAATGAAGCCGCTCCACAATTCTTCGGATATAATTTTTTTCCTTCATAATCTCCCAGGTTTTCGGAAAATTCAGATCATAATACTGCGCAATGTAGGAAACCCAGTAATCGACTCCCGTCTTTCGGTCAGCGGAAAGCACCGATTCTTTTTTCAGGCAGGACTCCCACACTTTCGGAGAAATGCTGCCTTTTCCCGCTTCCTCCTCATCCATTCCGATCATAGTTTCCACCGATTCCACAATTTTCACCCGGCAGTTGTCCAATTTGTCCGCATCCCGGATCAGCCTGGCGTGGAGAAGCGTTCTCTCATCTTCGATTCCCTCCAGCTTAAAATCGCTGTGTTTTGCGATCGCCGTGTGAATAATATCGTCGAAGCAATCTTCCGCAAGAAAGCGCCGGATCAGGGGCTTCTCCCCTTCAAAGAGAAGCTTCGCCCCAAATGCCGCATGGTCCATGGTGTCGGGCTGAAAGCTGTCAAAAAGCCGGATCTGCTCAAATCTTCCGATGTCATGAAGCAATGCAATGATCACTGCCAGCTCCCTGTCCTCTTCCGAAAGCTCCATGCGCCGGGCAATCTCTCTGGCGCAGCCCACCACACCGTAGGTATGCACAATTTTCAGTTTTATTTTTTCATCTTCCCGGTCGTATTCGTCCAGATACTCCTCAAAGGCTTTTCTCGCCTGTCTGTAATCTATGTTCAAGGTTTGTCGCTCCTTATTCTTTTGCTTTTGTAAAAAGAATACCATTTTCTCACAGGAATGGCAATGTGAAAAAAGCTAGTATTCCCAGACTCTTGATTTCCACCAGCATCATTGTTACAATATCAACATTACAGAACTCACGGTAAAACAGAGCCTATATTTTTAAGGAGGCGCCTATGTCAAAAGAAATATTTCCGCCCCAGGTGGATGAAACCCTGAAAGAACTGGAAACTCATGGTTCCTTTGAACTGCCTGTGGAAACCTATACAGATAACTGTGTTATCTTTCATTCTCTGTACAATCACTGGCACAAGGAAATGGAGATTATCCGCATTGACGAGGGCAGCGGCCTGGCGCGGCTGAACCGGGAAACCCTCCGTCTTCAGAAAGGGGATATCCTCATGGTAAACAGCGGAGTGATCCATGGCATTAAATCCGATCTGAAGAATATTCTCTATTACAGGAGCATAGTATTTGACCTGAGCTTTCTCACAAGCCCGGCAGGGGATCTGTGCCAGGAACAGCTTATTTCCCGTCTCATGGAAAACAAGGCGGAGTTTACCCATCTGGTGTCCCCCGATGATCCAAACTATAACCGGATTTCTTTTATTTTTTCGGAAATACACGACTGTCACCGTGAGAAAAAGCCTTTTTATTATGTAAAATTAAAAAGCCTTTTCTATGGCTTTTTTTACGAAATGCTCGTGGGAAATTATATCGTCACTCCGGATGCGGAGCAGAACAGGAATCTTGCATCCGTAAAAATCGTGCTGGATTATATCAATGAGCATTATCGTGAGGACCTTACCGTAAAAGAACTGGCAGAATTGTCGAATTACAGCGAATATTATTTCATGAAGCTTTTTAAACAGTATACGGGAAAAACCGTGGCCTCTTATCTGAATGATTTCCGTCTGGAGAAGGCAAAAGCCCTTCTGCTGCATACAGATTCTTCCATCACGGACATTGCACTGGATGTAGGATTTAACAATACCAGCTATTTTATTAAAAAGTTTCAGCAGGCAAATCAGCTCTCTCCTCATAAATATCGCAAAAACCTGTCATAACAGAACAGTTTTGTTGTATTTTTCCTCTATCTGCACATGCTAATATGTAAACCATGAAAGACAGAAAAACATCTGGTTAACCATAGAATTCAATGTTTCGGAAAGGAGAAAATAAGACAATGGAAACTTTAAAAACATTAATCAATGACATGTTCCACAAAGACTGTTCTTCCTGTACAAACGAGGAATTATACACCGCACTTCTGACCTACACAAAACAGCAGCTGGAGGCAAAGGGCTACCACGAAGGCAAGAAAAAAATCTACTATATTTCTGCTGAATTCCTGATTGGAAAGCTTCTTTCCAACAACCTGATCAACCTTGGTATTTACGATGAGGTTTCTGATTTTCTGAAAGAAAACGGAAAAGTACTCTCTGAAATTGAAGAAGTAGAACCGGAACCATCCCTTGGAAACGGCGGTCTCGGACGTCTGGCAGCATGCTTTCTGGACTCCATCGCAACCCTTGGTCTTCCCGGAGAGGGTATTGGACTGAATTATCATCTCGGTCTTTTCAAACAGGTTTTTAAGGATGGATTGCAACAGGAAACACCAAATCCATGGATCACCAACACAAGCTGGCTGACCCCGACAGAGGTCTCCTACATGGTTCCTTTCCATGGTTTTTCCCTGAAATCCACCATGTATAATATTGACGTAGCAGGCTATGACAATAAATCTATCCGTCTTCGTCTTTTCGATATCGATATTGCAGATGAGAGCATTGTTCATGACGGAATTGCCTTTGACAAAAAGGACATTCTTCACAATCTGACCCTGTTTCTGTATCCGGATGACAGTGACGATGCAGGAAGAAAGCTTCGTATTTACCAGCAGTATTTCATGGTCAGCAATGCAGCACAGCTCATTCTGGACGAAGCTGTGGCAAAAGGCTGCAATCTTCATGACCTGGCTGATTATGCAGTTGTTCAGATCAATGATACCCACCCGAGCATGATCATCCCGGAGTTCATCCGTCTGCTCACAGAGCGCGGAATTGACTTTGACGAAGCAAGCGAAATCGTTTCCCATGTATGTGCTTACACCAATCATACCATTCTGGCTGAGGCGCTGGAGAAATGGCCGATCCATTTCCTGGAGGAAATCGTACCGCAGCTTGTTCCCATCATCCGCAGACTGGATGAAAAGGCAAAAGCAAAATACCCGCAGCCGGAAGTTGCAATCATTGATGGAAACAACCTCGTTCATATGGCACATATGGACATCCATTACGGCTTCTCCATCAATGGCGTAGCAGCTCTGCATACAGACATTCTGAAAAACAGTGAGCTGCATTCCTTCTACGAAATCTATCCGGAGAAGTTCAACAACAAGACAAACGGCATTACCTTCCGCCGCTGGCTGATGTACTGCAATCGTCCTCTGACCGAGTTCATCACCTCTCTCATCGGCGACGGTTTCAAAAAGGATGCAAATGAGCTGGAAAAACTCCTGGCCTTCCAGGATGACCCGGAAGTGCTAAATCGTCTTCTGGAAATCAAAACAGACGCCAAAAAGGTGTGCAAAGATTTTGTCCTGGCAAATACAGGCATGGAAATCGATGAAAACAGTATTTTTGATATTCAGATCAAACGTCTTCATGAGTACAAACGCCAGCAGTTAAATGCCCTGTATATCATTTATAAATACCTGGAAATCAAAGGCGGAAAGAAGCCTTCTACCCCGATCACCTTCCTGTTTGGAGCAAAGGCTGCACCGGCATATTACATCGCAAAGGATATCATCCATCTGCTTCTGACCTTACAGGAGCTGATCAAAAACGATCCGGATGTAGCTCCGTACATGAAGCTTGTCATGGTAGAAAACTATAACGTAAGCGCTGCAGAAAAGCTGATTCCGGCATGCGATATTTCCGAACAGATTTCTCTCGCTTCCAAGGAAGCCAGCGGTACCGGAAACATGAAATTCATGCTGAATGGAGCTGTAACACTGGGTACCATGGATGGTGCAAATGTGGAGATCAGTGACCTGGTTGGAGAAGAAAATATTTACATTTTCGGTGAATCCAGTGAACAGGTTATCAACCATTATGCGCAGTCTGATTACAGCTCCCGTGCCATCTACGAGGGTAACGCAGACATCCGCAGATATGTGGACTTTATCGTCAGCGAAGATATGCTTCGTCTTGGAAAAGAGGAACACTTACGTAACCTTTACAATGAGTTAGTGAACAAAGACTGGTTCATGACCCTTCTGGATCTGGAAGACTATATCAGAGTGAAAAATCAGGCGCTGGAAGATTACAGTGACCGTGAGAAATGGGCAAAGAAAATGCTTACAAACATTGCCAAAGCAGGTTATTTCTCCTCTGACAGGACCATTGAACAGTACAATAACGATATCTGGCATTTGACAAAATAAATTTGTGTTTTTACAAAGAGCGACAATGGTTTTATGTTCAACCATTGCCGCTCTTTTCAAAAATTAATCGTATCTTTTCTGCGATCTCCTGAAGCTTCTGAGCTCGATTTCCAAAAATACGTACCGCATAATCTCCCTGGGAAAGCCTCGTGATTCCGCCTTCACAATCCGGATCTTCCTCCAGAATCTCCCAGATTCTCTCTTTCATATCCTTCGAAGAAGCTGACGCACTGTCCGGAAATGTCTCCTTTTTGTTACAGATATCCGTAAAAAACAGATTTGCCATATGCGTATACCCTTCGTACATTCCAATCCCTTCCATTAACATTCGGTGCGGCTCATAACAGGTATTATCACGATAAATCAGCCTGTCCCCCCGGTAGATACAAACCCTGGAAGCAAATCTGCGATATGCAAATCTTTCCCCTGAGGCGCTTCTTCCACAACATATGATCTCCATCAGAAAAAGGTGTGAAGTTTCATCTGTCAGATGAATTTCCATAAAGCTGTCAAATGCAGAATCCTTATATGGAATTACAGGCTGGGGATAGTAAAAAAACACCGCATTTCTTCCCACCTGTGCATGTACGTGACGGGAAGCAGAGCCTTCCTTCATCTTATGAATTTTGTCAAAAGACTGAGAAAGATACTCCAGATCTGAGCCTTCACCTACTGCAAAATCAAACTCCTGTCTGTCTCCTTCCATGATTCCCGCCGAGGCGCAAAGAGGCATCACGGAAATGCCTCCGCCTTTTCTTGAAAAAGGTGTCATTACTTTATAAGGCGCTGTAAAAGAAAGATCTTCCACAACTGTTTTTCCCTTCTCCAGCCGGGTGTGCAGAAAAAGACGGGACGTTTTTCCAAATTTATTTTCCGACAACAGATCCTACCTCCTACTACATATCTTCCAGCAAAACATTCGTCCGGATCCACTCTGCCACCTGATCCACATGTTCATCTCCACGGATATTGGTAAGGATAAACGGACGCTCTCCGCGCATTTTTCTGGAATCTCTTTCCATTACCTCCAGGCTGGCGCCTACATATGGAGCAAGGTCAATTTTATTGATTACAAGCAGATCAGAACGGGTAATTCCCGGACCGCCTTTTCTCGGAATCTTGTCTCCTTCCGCCACATCAATCACAAAAATTGTAGCATCTGCCAGTTCCGGACTGAAAGTGGCAGAGAGGTTGTCACCGCCGCTTTCAATAAACAAAATTTCGATATCCGGAAAGCGCTCCATCATCTCATCCACAGCTTCCAGATTCATAGATGCATCCTCGCGGATTGCCGTATGGGGACATCCTCCTGTCTCCACACCGATAATCCGCTCTACCGGAAGGACACTGTTTTTTGCAAGAAACTGAGCATCTTCTTTTGTATAAATATCATTGGTGATGACACCAATGCTGTATTTCTCTGCCATTTTTCTGGACAACGCTTCAATAAGCGCTGTCTTTCCGGATCCTACAGGTCCGGCTACTCCGATTTTTACATAAGACATAATTCTTTTCCCCCTTTTCAATTTGTACTGCTTACGACATATAGAGTCTGGAATACAGCTTCTCATGCTGGATTCCTCTGATGTCAAACCCGGGCGCGGACAGGCACAGATCCTCTTCCGTACATTTCACAACCTCGTCCAGGATTTCTGTAAATTCCGCATAACACCCACAAAGCAGCTTTTGTCCGGTGCTCTGGCTTAAGGGTATCGTTTTTACACAGTTCGTTACCATTGCAGAGGTCTGTGCATACAGATAATGCGCCAGTACATCTCCCAGATCCATATCAAGAGCTGCACAGAATACACCATATACACAGCAATGGCTTACTGTTTTTCCTTTTCTCTTTTCCAGATACTCATCAAAAATGGCAGCTGTTTCCCCTCCATCTGCAATGTCAAGCTGTGTGATCGTCTTGGCAAAACGGGATCCCATCTTTCTGGATGCTTCCCGCTGTTCCATAGGAATTCTGGACGCCTCCAAAATATCTTCTATTCTGGATAAACCTTCCAGATCATGTGCTTTCGCATACTCAAATGCAAGCCTTACTCCCAGCAGATCCGTATACATAAGGCTCCATCTCAGCTTCTGTGATATATATTCACAGGCCGTTTTCCAGTCGTGTACAATTCCCTTCTGTATATAAGTCTCCAAGCCCTGGGAATGAGAGTATCCTCCGATGGGAAACAATGCGTCATTGACCTGAAGCAGGTAAAACTGTCTGATTTCCGCTTTCTTATCCATAAACATTCCTCAATGATGATGACTGTGGACAGAAGCAGATATCCGTTTGTCAAAATCCAGCTTTTTCTGCTCTATTTTCAGTTTTACACCATGAATTTTAGATAACATCAGCTCCATCGGCTCATCATAAACCGTAACAAACGTATTCTCCTTCTCTCCCCAGAAGAGAGGTGCATGACGATTTCCAATCTCATAGCAGACCTTCGCGGCCATCCTTTCATGTCCTGGCGTCAGTGTAATTGTAATAACCTGACAGGGCGGCGTATTTACCGCAATCACCAGGCGTTCATCCGTATATAAAACATCATCCTGAAGAAGTCCCCGTGTAAGGATAGAATCACCCATACGGATTCCCACATCCCGTCCTTTATCCGTTACTTTTCTGTGTATTTTCTTGAAAGCCTCGTGCCATTCGATATCCACATATTCCACGTCTTTTCCGGAAATATCCACATCCTTTAATTTTCCAAGAACCTGTTCACAAAGCATTTTTCGTCTCCTTGTCTCACAATTATTATGGGGTGTTGCA
>JALERH010000029.1 GCA_022764275.1 Blautia sp.
CGTCTTGATCTGGTGAACCCACATGGTATAGTAATCCGTAAGCTGGTTAAAAAATAAACTCTGTCTGTTTTCCGCCTCTTTCCGTTCCTGTTCTGCTTTCCTGAGCAATTCCTGATAAATCTGCTCATTTCCATCCTCCGGTTCAGAAAGTGTGGAAAGATTCCATTTAAAATTATTCTTTACCTCATACAGATTCTCTTTTTTGGACATATAGCTGTAATGTCCCAGGATAAGAGCACCTGTTCCCGCCGCCGTGTAAAGTACCATAACATATATCACCGGTTCCACCGGCGTATCATATAAAAACAGTACGATCGTCATGGCTGCTGCACAGATTACGCAAAACAGCAGCACACGCCTGATTTTCTGCAGATATTCTTTCCAGCCCTTCATATCCGTACCTCACACCATATAACCGAGACCCTTCTTCGTCACGATGAAATCGGTAAGGCCCACGCTTTCCAGCTTCTTGCGAAGCCGGGTCATATTCACTGTCAGGGTATTGTCGTCCACAAAGCTGTCGCTCTCCCAAAGTTTCGTCATGATGGCCTCTCTGGATACCACTCTGCCATTATTTTCAAAAAGAATCTGGAGTATTTTCAGTTCATTTCTGGTAAGCTCCAGTGTCTCCCCTTTCACGGACAGGGTTCCGTTTCCCAGATTCAGCACGGCACCGCCATACTCCATGAGATTTGCGGCGGATGCAAAAGAATAGCTGCGCCGGATGACTGCCTGTACCTTGGCTGTGAGCACATCCAGATCAAAGGGTTTTGCAATGAAATCGTCCGCACCCAGGCTCATGGCCATTACCATGTTCATATTATCCGCTGCCGAGGAAAGAAATAAGATTGGTACCCGAGACATTTTTCGAATCTCATCACACCAGTGAAATCCATTGAAAAAAGGCAGCTTCAGATCCAACAGTACAAGCTGTGGCTCAATATGGATAAATTCCTGCAATACATGCTCAAAGTCACAGGCGCAGGTTACCTCGTAGCCCCAGGATTCAAGATGCTTTTTCATGATACCTGCAATCGTATCGTCATCTTCTACAATAAAAATCCGGTACATTTATGCCTCCCCATCTGTTTCCTGTCAGGCACTGGCCTTATAGCCAAATGTCCTTATTTTTCCATAGCTCTCGTATTATATCATCTTTTATCCGGGATGGAAACAGAAAAAATCTCCTTCTTATATCTGCAGCCTGTCTTTGTGGCCGCGCAGCCTCCCAGAGCGGTTTCCCGCAGTTCCACAGGCATTCCCCGTCCCACTTTATACATGGCTTCTGCCATTTCAGTAAAAGGAATCACCGCCGGGATACCGGCAAGCGCCATCTCTGCACAGATGAGCGCATTAGAGGCTCCCAGCGCATTGCGGCTCTGGCAGGGTGCTTCTACAAGCCCTGCAATCGGGTCGCATGCCAGTCCCAATAAATTGCTGATGGAAACAGATGCCGCATCCAGACATTGTCCAGGACTCCCTCCCATCATCTCCACTGCCGCTGCCGCAGCCATGGCAGATGCGGAGCCCACCTCTGCCTGACATCCTGCCTCAGCACCGGATACGGAAGCATTTCGCAT
This sequence comes from Blautia sp., assembly GCA_022764275.1. GTDB lineage: Bacteria > Bacillota > Clostridia > Lachnospirales > Lachnospiraceae > Blautia_A. Next base: position 1,581 of record JALERH010000029.1, read on the forward strand.
AAGCAGATATCCCACAGCGCCTGCAGTGAACAAGCCGTCCAGTAAGATTTTTTCCTCCAGTTGTTTTTCCTCCTGAAGTGCAAAAAGAACGGCCGGAATCACTCCGGAGGATCCTGCCGTCGGTGCTGCCACAATGACACCCATAGAAGCATTTACTTCCAGCACTGCCTGGGAATAAATCACAGCTTTGGAAAGCACATCCCCGCATATGGACTTTTCTTCCAGCCTCTTTTTCTCCAGTTTCCCTGCTTCCCCGCCGATAAGACCTCCCATGGACGAAAATTCTTTTTCCAGCGGCTCATGAGAAGCTTCAAACATGATTTTCAACGCTTTTTTCATGCGGTTTTCTACGGTTTCCGCATCGATTTTTCCTTCGGTCTGCTCTCTTTTTCGCATCACATCCGCGATGGACAGCTGCTCCTTTTCGCATATCTCCAGCAATTCCTCTGCATTTTTAAAGTCCATATTTCTACTCCTTTAATACAATCGTGTCTCTGATGTGCTGATTTTCATTGATGGCTGCCACTGCTTCCTTTGAAACGGGATCGTCAGATTCGATGATCGTATAGGTTTCCCCGCCCTTTTCCCTCCTGAATAACCTAAGGAACGCAATATTTACATGATGGCTGCTGAGTACTTCTGTAATATGTGCCAGAACGCCCGGATAATCCGTATGCACCACCAGAAGGGAAGTATATTCTCCGGACAGTTCCACTTTCACACCATTGATTCTTGTGATTCTGGCTTTTCCTCCTCCAAGAGATTCTCCCCTCACAGACAGGCGGTAGCCGGTCTCATCCTCCATGGTGATATCCACGGTGTTGGGATGGCATTCCTTTTCTTCCCGGTTGCAGGAAAAGGATACCGAAAGTCCTTCTTTTTCGGCAATTTCCAGGGAATCCCTTATCGCCGGGTTGTCTGTCTTAAATCCCAGAATTCCTCCCACAAGGGCTCTGTCTGTTCCATGTCCCCGATAAGTTTCCGCAAAAGAGCGGTACAGAACAAAATCTGCTTTTACAATTCTGCGATGCATCATCTTTCCCGCAAGAAGGGCAATACGCACCGCCCCTGCCGTGTGGGAGCTTGACGGTCCGATCATGTTCGGGCCGATTACGTCAAAAACGCTGATAAATTCCATCTTTTTCTCATCCTTTTTGTTTTCTTTAGTATAACGCGAAATGCCAGAAAATAAAACATCCTCTTCCTCTGAAAAGCACAAAACATCCCCACAGGAGATGACAATGTCATATAAACATTGCTTCCCGTGGGGATGTTCTTATTTACAGTTCCTCATCCACATATCTCTGAATATTGGAAGCATTTACATATTTTTTTACATCATTTCCGTCCATCACGACCAGTGTGGGAGCCTGCATGATTCCGAATTTTCTAACCATTTCCGGATTCTGCTCCGCATCGATGATCTCCAGTTCTTCACCTTCCAGCATTTTCTTCGCCATACGGCAATTCGGACAGGTACTTGTGGTAAACAGATATTTATGTGTCTCCATCGGCTGAATGGTCACATCCTCTTTTGTCATGGTCACTACGCTGGTATGAACCTTCTTCAGGCTGGAATTTTCAACATCGTAAAGCTTACGGTTTCTGTATTCCTGGGCTTTTCCATCATTCCAGTTCTGTACCGGACGGTAGTATCCTGTGATTCGGCTGTATACTTCAGCCTTCTTGCCGCATACCGGACAGGTAAAATGCTCACCGCTGATATATCCATGCTCCCTGCATACAGAATAGGTCGGGGAAATCGTATAATACGGGAGCTTATAATTCTCGGCAATTTTGCGAACCAGGCTTGCAGCAGATTTCCAGCTCGGAAGCTTTTCCCCCAGGAAAGCGTGGAACACCGTTCCGGAAGTGTACAGTGTCTGCAGTTCATCCTGGATATCAAGCGCATCAAAAATATCACTGGTATAGTCAACCGGGAGGTGAGAGCTGTTTGTATAATACGGAGTATCGCCCTCGCGGCCTGCCGTTTTGATATCCATCCAGCGCTTGCGGTCATGTTTTGCCAGGCGATAAGAGGTGGATTCCGCCGGAGTCGCCTCCAGATTGAAAAGTTCCCCTTCATACTGTTCCTGGTAGTCAGACAGACGGTCGCGCATGTGCTCCAGTACTTCTTTCGTAAACTTCTGCGTTTTTTCCGTCGTCATGTCGCCGCCCAGCCAGCATGCATTCAAGCCCACCTCATTCATTCCTACGAGTCCGATGGTGGAGAAGTGATTGGAGAAGCTTCCCAGGTATCTCTTTGTATACGGGTACAGTCCCTCATCCAGAAGTTTGCTGATTACCTCTCTCTTGATATGCAGGGAACGTGCCGCAATGTCCATCATATGATCCAGACGTTTATAAAATTCCTCCGGCGTTTTGGAAAGATAAGCGATTCTCGGCATATTAATGGTGACCACACCTATGGAACCGGTGCTCTCTCCGGAGCCAAAGAAGCCGCCGCTCTTTTTGCGCAGCTCTCGAAGATCCAGACGGAGACGGCAGCACATACTGCGGATATCGCTTGGTTTCATATCGCTGTTGATATAGTTGGAAAAATACGGCGTACCGTATTTTGCAGTCATTTCAAATAAAAGCCTGTTGTTTTCCGTGTCAGACCAGTCGAAATCCTTCGTGAT
>JALERH010000031.1 GCA_022764275.1 Blautia sp.
CGTTAAGGAAAACGGGAAACAAAAGATAACCAAGACATAACGTAAGCGCTTTTAGCTCAGTTGGTAGAGCACCTGACTCTTAATCAGGGTGTCCAGGGTTCGAGCCCCTGAAGGCGCACTGAAAGCACTGTTTTTGCGGACGATGTGATTGCCGCGGGGACGGTGTTTTTTAATACGCAACAACTGTTACCTAAGAACAAGGAAATATCAAGTAAAAGATTGACATAGACAGATAAAGGTTGTAATATAATAGTAACCAGGAAAGAAAAAATGTCCATGGACAAAGCGAAACCCTACAGACGGCCATCTGTAGGGTTTCATTTTGGGCTAGCTGTCTTTATGATCTCCGTCTAACCACTTGCATATGTAGTAACCAACTACACTTGCCATAACAGAAATCAGGAATGAAAAAATTATGCCCATGGAACCACCTCCTCCCTGCTGGAAGGATTCGACAGCAAAATAATTATACAGCAGATAAGAGGGTAAGTCCACAGAAAATAAAGGTGGTTCCTCTTAAGCAGGGCGCCCAGGGTTCGAGCCCCTGAAGGCGCACTGAAAGCACTGTTTTTGCGGACAATGTGATTGCCGCGGGGACGGTGTTTTTTTGCGTGCAAAAAAGTACGGGGAACAAGGAAAATTCCTTGTTATGCGTAGCTGGGGTATGATATGATATTATATAATATCATTGTGTTTTTGGTATAGATTTATCACATTTGATTCTGTGGAAAAACACGACCACGGAGGCGTGACATGAACAAACATGAACGAAATACATTAAATCAGGAGCAGGCAATCCGGCATTTCCTGCACAATTATCTGAACAAACCAGATGTGCAGATAACCCATGGTATCCTCGCAGATATGTGCAGATACTATGATGCGGATCGGGTCTGTATTTTCGAACTAAATACGGAACGCACACAGATCAGCAATACATATGAGTGGCGTCGCGATGGAATCAAAGCGGAGTCAGAGACTTTTCAGGATATCCCATTGGAAAGAATGGAATGCTGGATACGGGAATTGGAAGAAAAAGGAGAACTTTTTGTCTCTTCTTTAGCCGGGATTCATGAGAATGATCCAAGCATGTATCAGATATTGGAGTCACGGGGAGTCCATAGCCTTATGGCGGCATCTCTGGCAGTGGATGACACGGTTGTTGGATTTCTTGGAGTGGATAACCCACGCCAAAACACAGATGCCCTTCTTTTGATGTCTGTTGCGGCATCTGTTTGCAGTGGCGCGATTTCCGACAGACATAAGGCGGAGCCTGGTATGGAAAAGCCAGATGAAGTACAGGTGGATCGGATGCAGATCATTCAGTCTTTGAGCGAAATTTACACATCCGTGTATTATATCGATCTTGCAGCCAACCGTTTTACAGAGCTTTCTTCCATATCGGATGTACATGCCCGCATCGGAGTAACCGGCAATGCGCAGGAACGGTTATCCTACTTCTGCCGAAATATGGTGGAGCCTGATTTTGCAGAGGAAATGCTTGCGTTTGTGAATCTGTCCACCTTGAACGAACGGATTGGCAGTAACCGGATCATATCGAAACAGTACCGCAGCACTTTGTTTTTTTCAAGGGAAACCGGGGATGCGGGGGCGTGGGGACAGTGTTCTTTCATCGAAGTCGACCGCGGCTCTGACGGTAAACTTGCCCATGTTATTTTTGCCACACAGTCCATTCAGGACACCAAGATAAAGGAGCTGGAAGCGCAGAAAAAACTGCAGGAAACAAACCGGGAGCTTACTTCGCTTCTTGCAGCCGAGAAACAGCATACTGCCATTATCGGTTCATTAAGCAGCATTTTTTTTGCACTTTATTATATTGATCTTGAAGAAAACTCTTATCAGGAGCTTATTTCTCTTGACAGTAAGCACCATGTCTATGTGAAGAAGGGCGATGCAAGAAGCTGTTTGAAAACGATAGTGGAAACTCTGGTTGCAAAAGAATACAGGCCGGCTATGCGTATTTTCACGGATATCGATACGATTGACAGCCGTCTGGGAGATAAATCCATTATTATCCAGGAATATGTCTCCAGTGCCGGAGGCTGGACCAGATGCAGCCTTATTCCGGTGGAAAAAAACGAGGATGGAAAGAATGTCAAAGTAATCTGCGGCCTTCGACGGATTACGGATGAAAAAGAGGCTTTGGAGACACAGAATAATCTGATACAGGCTCTTGCCATGTCCTATGAAAATGTTTATGCAGTGAATATGGATACCGCTCAGGCTGTGTGCTACCGGATGGGAAAAACAATGAGTGATCGGTACGGACAAGAATTTGCAGCAGGCAATTATGAGCAGAATATTTGCTCCTATATTGACAATGATGTATTTGATGAGGACAAAGGTTTATTTTCCCAAATCCGTTCCATATCCGGTATGGAGAAGCTTTTGGAAAATAAGAAGAAGTATTCTTTCAATTACAGAGTATTTCGTAATGGGCGGATTCAGTACCAGCAGTGCCAGATTGTGAAGCCGAGCAGTGAAAGAAATGAATTTGCCATTGCATTTAAGAATGTTGACGAGGAGAAAAAACAGGAACTGGCGCAGCAGAAAAAAATCGAAGACGCACTTGCGGCAGTAGAGAGAATCAATGAGACTCTGAAGGGAGAAATGGAGGTTACAGATGCACTGAGCCAGGAATACCACAGCCTGTTTAAAATCAACGCAAAGACCGGGAATATTTCGCTCTATCGTACGGATGGGCGTGGTATGGCGGATGAGCAGCTTGGGAAACTGATGGAACTGGGCAGCTATGAGAAAATCCTTTCCAGCTATATTGATGCTTATATTGTTCCTGAGGATCGCGAGCGGATGAAGGAGTCGACAGGTCTGGAAGTCCTTTTGAAGCAGGTGCCTGAGGTTGGCCTGTACAAACTGGGATACAGAAGAAATATGAATGGAGTTTACTCCTACTATGAAATGAATGTTGCGAAAACCGTGGATGAAAACGGAACGATCATTTTCATTATGGGACTGCGCGATGTGAATGATGAAATGCAGCGTCAGCTCCGGCAGGCCAGGGAAATCGAAGCGCAGAGTGAAATCATTGAAGGACTTGGATCTGAGTATTACTCGGTTCTTCTTGTGAATCCCAGAACCGATACCGTTACCACTTATCGTGCACAGGATGAAGATGGTCAGGCGATTTCCGACCATTTCCGCAGACACAATCACTGCTGGTCGAAAGGAATCCGAAGCTATTCGGAAGAACTTGTTTCGGAAAAAAGCCGCGGTGAATTTATGGAAAAACTGTCTCTTGACCATATCCGCGCAGATGGGAAAGATTATTCATTTACATATGAAAAGCTTATGGATGATGGGATTGTATACCTGCAGGCAAGGGTAGCATTTGTACGGGAAAAAGACGGAGGCTTTGCGGCCGTGATCGGAACGAGAAATGTTGACGATCTGATTAAAAAGGAACGCCAGCAGGAAATGGCACTGCAGGCAGCATTTGATGCAGCAGAGGCAGCAAACAGGGCAAAGACGGATTTCCTGTCCAATATGTCCCACGATATCCGCACGCCAATGAATGGTATTATCGGGATGACCGCTATTGCTGCGGCTCATATTGACGATAAAGAACGCGTGCAGGACAGTCTGCAGAAGATTACCCAGGCCAGCAAGCATCTGCTCAGTCTGATCAATGAAGTTCTGGATATGAGTAAGATTGAATCCGGAAAAGTGGATCTGGTTGAAGAAGAGTTTAATCTTTCAGACCTGATTGATAACCTGCTCACCATGACAAGTTCGCAAATCGAGGAGCATCACCATGAGCTGTCTGTCAATATCTCGGGAGTGACCCACGAGGAAGTGACAGGTGACAGTCTGCGTATCCAGAAGGTGTTTACAAACCTGATGGGCAATGCTGTGAAGTTCACACCTGACGGTGGAAAAATCCGGCTTTCTATTTCAGAAAAACCGACCAGCCAGGCAAAAGTCGGATGTTATGAGTTTGTTTTCGAGGATAATGGCATAGGTATGAGCAAAGACTTCCTGGATCGGATTTTTGAGCCTTTTGCCAGAGCAGAAGATGGGCGGGTCAACAGGATTCAGGGAACTGGCCTGGGCATGCCCATCAGCCGGAACATTGTCCGTATGATGGGAGGAGATATCAAAGTGGAAAGTGAGCCGGGTGTCGGTTCACGGTTTACGGTTACTATGTATCTGAAGCTTCAGGATACCGCGGATATCCGGTATGATAAATTTGTTGACCTGGATGTGCTGGTAGCGGATGATGATGCATTGAGTCTGGAATCCTGCTGCAGCATGCTGAATGATTTCGGAATGAAGGCCGATGGAGTCTCATCGGGTACAGAGGCTGTTAAGCATATCGTGCTGCATCATGAACAGAAGAGAGACTATTATGCCTGCATTATTGACTGGAAGATGCCGGATATGGATGGAATTGCAACTACAAAGGCTATCCGCAGGGCAGTGGGAAAAGAAGTGCCCATCATTATTATTTCTGCATATGACTGGTCTGAGATTGAACAGGAGGCCAGAGCAGCCGGTGCAAATGCATTTATCAGCAAACCTCTGTTCCGCTCCAGACTGGCAAAAACGTTTAATGCCCTTGTGGGGGAAGAGGAAAATAAAGAGCAGGAAACGCCGATTGCTGATCTGGAAAGTATGAATCTTGCGGGACACCGTGCACTGCTAGTGGAAGACAACGAACTGAATGCGGAAATTGCTGCAGAGATCCTGAAAATGACAGGGCTTTCTGTAGAGCATGCTGCCGATGGCACAGAAGCGGTTGACAAAATCTCCGGATGTGAAGACGGATACTACGATATTATCTTTATGGATATTCAGATGCCGCGCATGAATGGCTATGACGCTGCAAGGGCAATCCGTTCCATGAATCGGAATTACTGCAGGCAGGTACCGATCGTTGCCATGACAGCAAATGCTTTTGCAGAGGATGTACAGGCGGCGAAGACGGTTGGCATGAATGAGCACATTGCCAAGCCGCTTGACTGGAAAATCCTTGCAAAAACATTAAACAGGTGGCTTGGGTGACAGAAAAGACTAAAAATATAGAAGGTGGTTTTTCAGATGACACATGATTCAGAGAAATATCGTATCCTGAACCGGGATATGGTAAAGCTTCTCGCAATAGCGACCATGACGCTTAATCATTTTGCAGGCTGTTTCTGGGAACCGTCTCATCCCTGGTATGATACCTTCCTTTATATCGGGTACTTTACCGCAGCCGTGATGTGTTATTTTCTGGCAGAAGGCTATCATTATACGCATTCAAAGACCAGATATGCAGAACGGTTGCTTGTATTTGCCCTGCTTTCACAGATCCCCTTTGATCTGGCTTTTTCCCATGGAAAAAGGCCGAAGTTTGTGAGAGGGAATATGCTCTTTACTCTTTTGATCTGTTTTGGGCTTCTGGTGTGCATGGAATATGTCCGGGACAGAACACTCAGGATTCTTACCATGTTTGTCCTGATTTTTGCAGCCAGCTATAGCGATTGGGGAATTTTGGCTCCGCTGTTTGTGATCTTTTTTGAAAAGCTTCGTGGTTCCCGCAGGAAAACGGCAGGGGCATTTCTGCAGGCTGCGGTACTGGATTGGGGAGCATGCTTTTCTTCAGAAATATATTATCATGGCTGGGGTATCGCCGGAAATGCGGTTATAACAGGTATAAAAGACTGCGCGGGGATTCTTGCGGCAGGGATTGTCATTACATTTTTGTATAACGGGAAAAGTGCAGAAAAATCCCACGCATTTTACAAGTGGTTTTTCTATATTTTTTATCCGCTGCATCTGCTGATCTTCGGCATTATCCGCGTCAGTCTGCTGTAAGTCCCTATAAAGAAGGAGGGCCGGACCTTTATGGCCCGGCGAGTATGAAAAAGAAAAAGTTAAAAACAAAATCTATGTAAAAAAGCTTTCGCTTTATTTGCTTATTAATATACCGGTAAATTGTGATGGAACTGTGTGCATTTGTTGAAAAAACGATGAGGAAATCATAAAAAATATCTAAAGCATTTTTTGCAATATTCTCATCAGTATCTTCTATATACAGCAGATTAAAAAGTTTATATAATAAAAGAAAAAAGCAAAGCCTGAAAACGGATTTCGAAAGCTCCTGGGTCATGTTTTTTCATGCTTTGCAGGGGGAGGAGTTTTATGCAGTCTGTATTTGAAGCAATTAACAGCGTATTTGCATTCATCGGACCGCTGTCCGATTTTCTGTGGGATTTCCCCACAAATTTTGAATGGTACAGAAATATTCCGATTCTTGGAAACTTTTCTTTTGCCATTATCCTTCTTTTGGGATCCGGCATCTTTTTCAGCTTCCGGCTGGGATTTATGCAGGTGACGCATTTCAAAAAAGGAGTCCGTATTCTTACTGAGAAGAGGACATCAGAAACCGGAATCACACCGGCAGCAGCCTTTTTCCTGAGTTCCGCCATGCGCGTGGGCCCCGGAAACATCATTGGCGTTACGGGAGCTATTGCAGTAGGAGGTCCCGGGGCACTTTTCTGGATGTGGGTGTCAGCGTTTTTCGGAATGGCAATTGCCTATATGGAAGGTGTGCTGGCTCAGATTTTCAAAGAGAAAAAAGACGATGAATTTGTTGGCGGTCTGCCTTTCTATGGCAGAAAGCTCCTTGGAAATAAGGTATGGATCGGAATTTTTCTGTCTGTCCTGTATATTCTGTATGCACTCTGTTGTCTGCCGGCACAGGGATTTAACGTAGTTTCTTCCATTGGAAGGATGGCGGAAATCGTGACAGGAAGCACCATTGCCTCAAATTCCGTTTTCTATTATGTCGTCGGAGCGTTGATCATCCTTCTTACGGCAGGAATCGCATTTGGCGGGATCCGCAAGGTGACAAAATGGACAGACAAGATGGTGCCGGTTATGGCGGTTCTATATATTGCAGTTGTTTTTATCCTGATCATCCTGAATCTTGGCAGGATTCCTTACTTCTTTGAGACTGTATTCGGCGGTGCATTCAAACCGGAA
>JALERH010000033.1 GCA_022764275.1 Blautia sp.
CCGGATAATGTAAAGGAAATAGGAAGAAGTGCTTTTGATTATAACGAAAAGCTTACAACGATTATATTTGGAAGGGGAATTACGAAAATTCCGGATTCCTGCTGCCACTATGACCGTGCCCTTACTACAGTAGTAATTCCGGAAGGAATTACCAGTATCGGGTCGGGAGCCTTCTGGTGGTGTACTTCTTTGGAAAGTGTAACACTTCCATCTACAGTGACAGAAATAAATAACAGCTTTGAGTCTTCGACTTCTGTCACGCTTCTGAATCCTGAGATACAGAAGCGTGCGGATGGCTCTTACGTAAGCGGGGTGCTTGTAAATGTTACGGCAACGGAAAATTACAAGAATGCCTTTGAGGTACTGGAGCTGGTAAATAAGGAGAGAGCACAAAACGGTGTTGCTCCTCTGGTAATGGATACCAGCTTATTGGAAACCGCTATGCTGCGCGGCTTCGAAAATGTTCTGTACTGGAGTCACACCAGACCGGGAGGAGATGACTGCTTTACCGCTGACAATCTGATGATGGGAGAAAACATTGCGTGGGGACAGGGCTCTCCGGAAAGTGTCATGAGAAGCTGGATGAATTCGTCCGACCACAGGGCAAATATTCTGTCAGCGCGTTTTACGACGATTGGAGTTGGATGTGTGACGCATCAGGGCAGAATTTACTGGGTACAGTGTTTCGGAGAAGAAGGAAGCAGTGAAGCAGTTGAGGGTTCCTGTGTCGATAGAGTAAACAGCCGTTCAATTCTTGTAAAGAAGGATTCGGAATATTATAGGGCTTCCTTATCTGTTGGAAAAACAGAATTGAAGGAAGGGGAGGAGACCAGTGTAAAGGTTCTCTGGAACGATAGTACTCTGGAAAATTCCGGAGCAGTGATCAAATCCTCGAATACATCTGTATGCAAGGTGGAGAATGGGAAGCTCATTGCAGTTTCGGCGGGAACAGCAGATATCACCATGTATTTTGAAGGCTATCAGGAAGCTGCGGTTACGAAAAGGGTTAAGGTAAATCCAAAGACAGCATCGACACCAGTCTCAAAAAATATTAAGATTACGTTTAATGGAAATAAAGGAAATGTCAGTCCAACCAGCAAGACTCTGGCTTCTGGATCCGAAATCGGAAGGTTACCGAGTCCAAAAAGAGAAGGCTATTCCTTTGTTGGCTGGTATACTGCAAAATCCGGTGGAAAGAAAGTAACCGCATCTACAAAAATTACGAAAAAATGCACGCTTTATGCGCACTGGACAAAAGTAAGTGTGGCGAAGGGAGAAATAACGAAGCTGACGAATGTCAAAGGGAAAAAGATGGAGATTTCTCTGCAGAAAATCAAAGGGGCTTCCGGCTACCAGATTGTATACGCCGCAAATGAAAAATTTTCTGCTGCAAAGAGTAAGACAACTGCCAAAACGACATTGACACTGAGCGGGCTGATAAAGAACAAAACTTATTATGTGAAGGTACGCGCGTATATAAAAGATTCAGTGGGTAAAAAAGTTTACGGTGCTTACAGCACTGTGAAAAAGATAAAAATAAAAAAATAAGATATATGATACAAACTGACCGGGGATTTTGTCCCCGGTCAGTATTTTTTCTACTTATTTCTATGTCCTCTGTATTTCTCCTCACAGTATTTGCATCTGTAAATTTCTTTTTCCTCATCAGCCAGAACAAAGACCTGATCCAGTCCCTGTTCAATGGATGTAATACAACGCGGGTTCTTGCATTTGATGACATTGACAACCTGTTTTGGAAGGCGAAGCTCTTTCTTTGCCACAATCTTTTCATCCTTGATGATATTGACGGTAATATTGTGATCGATAAATCCCAGGATATCCAGATCCAGATTCTCAATCGGACATTCCACTTTGATGATATCCTTTTTGCCCATCTTGTTGCTGCGGGCATTTTTGATGATGGCAACGGTGCAGTCGAGCTTGTCCAGCTTTAAGTCATGGTAAATCGTCATGGCTTTTCCTGCTTTGATATGGTCTAAAACATAACCTTCGCGAAGTGCTCCTACATTTAACATGGCAATTCCACCTCCAATAATGTGAGAATCAGAGCCATACGCACATATACGCCGTACTGTGCCTGTTTGAAATAAGCGGCTCTCGGGTCATCGTCCACTTCCACGGCAATCTCATTGACACGTGGCAGCGGGTGCAGGATATACATATCCTCTTTGGCAAGCTCCATTTTCTGTTTGTCCAGGATATAGAAATCCTTCATGCGGACGTAGTCTTCTTCGTTGAAGAAACGTTCCTTCTGTACACGGGTCATGTAAAGGATATCCAGGCTCGGAATCGCGTCCTCAAGACGTTCCACTTCCTCGAATTCAATATGATTGCGATTCAGTACATCTTCACGGATATAGCTTGGAATCCGCAGCTCTTCCGGAGAAATCAGAACGAACTTCACATTTTCGTAGCGTACCAGTGCCTCGATCAGAGAGTGTACAGTACGGCCGAATTTCAAATCTCCGCACAGACCAATCGTAAGATTGCCTAAACGACCTTTCAAAGAGCGGATGGTAAGTAAGTCGGTAAGAGTCTGGGTGGGATGCTGATGGCCGCCGTCACCGGCGTTGATCACGGGAATATTAGATGCCATAGAAGCGACAAGCGGAGCACCTTCTTTTGGGTGACGCATTGCACATATATCTGCGTAACAGGAAACAACACGAATGGTATCGGCAACACTTTCGCCTTTTGCTGCGGAACTGGAATCAGCGGATGAAAATCCTAAAACCTTTCCGCCAAGGTTCATCATGGCTGCTTCGAAGCTTAATCTGGTACGCGTACTTGGTTCATAAAACAGAGTGGCAAGTTTTTTGTCATCACAGGTATGCGCGTATTTCTTCGGATTTTTTTCGATATCGCTGGCCAGATCCAGAAGCTTTTCCAACTCCGGTACAGAAAAGTCCAGCGGACTCATTAAGTGTCTCATGTCATACCTCCATTAATCTTTTTGGTATAAAGAACTCTGAAAAAATTCTTTCAGGAATTCCTTTCGTATTATCATATAATACCTCCCTGTTTTTTTCAAGAAGATTTTTGTCGAGAATTGTAAAAGTTCGTCAGGAGGGTTTTGTCAGTATTTTTTCAAAAAAAAGTCCGGTGGCAAACCATACAGGGGCATAGTCCAGCCGAACGATCCCCTTATATTGATGCGGCGCTTTGCTGTAATCCCAGGGACACATGTGAAAATGCTTCAGGATACTGCCGCTTAAAAATTCTGTCAGATAGATTCCGACAGTATAAAGGCCTCCTCTGACGATTGCCGGGAAACGACGGATTTTTTTATATAGCGGGCCGATTAGGGCGGCACAGCCGTAGATGGGAAACATGAGCAGAGAAGTTTTTCCCATCATCGTGGAATCTCCCCGGATCAGGGCCTGGAGGCCTGTCCACATCACCTCCAGGCACCAGCCCACCGAACCGCACAGCAGAAATTTTTTTCTCATAATGAAATCCTCCTTGTAATGCCCTGTTTTACACATTTTTTACCTGTTTCTAGTATTGCCCTGCTTGAAAAAATCATACCGGTAGATTATAATGATAAAAATTGCCGGCGACAAACGGCGAACATGATCAGACAAAGAAAAAACAGGAGCAAAAGACAATGAACTATCAGGAAAGCCGGGCTTATATTGAGGATGCTGCGCAGTACGGTTCCGTTCTGGGACTGGAGAATATGCATGAGATGATGGGACGACTGGGAAATCCCCAGGATGACCTTAAGTATGTGCATGTGGCTGGCACGAACGGAAAAGGCTCGGTAATCGCTTATTTATATACCACTCTTACCGAGGCAGGATACCGCATCGGCCGGTACATATCCCCCACCTTATATTCCTATCGGGAAAGACTGGAGGTTGCCGGGAAGAGGATAAGCCGTGAGAAATTTGCCGAATATGTTACGGCTGCAGCCCGTGTGATCCAGGAGATGACAGAGGAAGGGCTGCCTCATCCCACCCCATTTGAGATTGAAACGGCGGTGGCATTTTTGTTTTTCAGGGAAGAAAAATGTGACCTTGTTCTTCTGGAAGTAGGCATGGGCGGAGATCTGGATGCCACTAATATTATCAAAAATACGAAGCTTGCTGTTCTGGTATCCATCAGCATGGACCATATGGGCTTTCTGGGTAATTCTCTGGCAGAAATTGCAGAGAAGAAAGCCGGGATCATAAAGCCGGGATGTCAGGTAGTGACGGCATCCCAGAAGCCGGAAGCAGCACGTGTTATCGAAAAACAATGCCGGCTTATGGACGTTCCCTGCAAGGTATCGAACTCTTCTGAAGCAGAAACCCTTACGGAAAACGTGATGGGGCAGGCATTTTCCAGACAGGGAGAAAATTATGAAATTTCTCTGGCAGGAGTTTACCAGAAGGAAAACGCAGTGCTGGCACTGGATGCCCTGGAGTTACTGGATAAAATGGGATATCCTACGTCGCAGAAACAGCGGAGAGACGGGCTTGCCCACACCAGATGGAACGGCCGTTTTTCTGTTCTGTGCAAAAAGCCGCTTTTTGTGGTGGATGGCGCACATAACCCAGGTGCAGCGGACATGATGGCCGCATCAATCGAACATTATTTTGCCGGAAAAACCATTTACTTTATCATGGGAATGTACCGGGACAAGGATTACCGCGCTGTTTTGAAAAAGACAGCTCATTATGCGAAAAAAATCATAACCATTGAGGCGCCGGATAACCCAAGGGCACTGCCTGCAGAAGAGCTGGCAGCTGCGGCGGGGGAATTCCATCCGGATGTGGAGGCATCGAAAAGCATTCCCCAGGCAGTGGAAAAGGCGTTTACGATTGCAGGCGAAGAGGATGTGATCCTGGCATTTGGCTCCCTGGCCTTTATAGGGGAACTTACGAGAATTGTAGAAGAACGAGAGGATAAATGAATCATGACGGATTTGCAGCAGTGCAGACAGGAAATTGATAAAATCGACAATGAGATCCTTCGGCTTTTTGAAGAGCGGATGAAGGTTTGCGCGGATGTGGCGGAATATAAGATACGAACAGGAAAACAGGTACTGGATCCGGCAAGAGAACATGAAAAAATCACCACTTTAAAGGGAAAAGCGCATGGAGAATTCAATGCACTGGGAGTTCAGGAGCTTTTCCGGCAGATTATGGCTATCAGCAGGAAACGCCAGTATCAGCTTCTGACAGAGAATGGAGTGGAGTCTGAGGAAGACTTTGAGATGGTGGACGAGCTGCCGCGCTCCGGCGTGACCGTGGTTTTTCAGGGAGTGGAGGGCGCATACAGCTATGGAGCCATGCGTGCTTATTTTGAGGAGGATATCAGAAGCTATCATGTCAAGACATTCCGGGATGCCATGGAGGAAGTGGCTTGTGGAAAAGCGGATTATGCGGTTCTGCCGATTGAGAATTCCACGGCAGGAATCGTGGCAGACATTTACGACCTGCTGACAGAATACAGCCTTTATATTGTAGGAGAACAGATCATCCGCGTGGAACATGTCCTTCTGGGACTTCCGGATGCAGAGGAATCGGATATCCGGCGTGTATTTTCCCATCCCCAGGGGCTTGCTCAGTGCAGTCAGTTTCTGGAGGAACACCGGAACTGGAAAAAACTGGAGGTAAGCAATACAGCAGCGGCAGCCAAAAAAGTCCGTGAGGAGCAGGATAAATCTCAGGCGGCCATCGCAAGCCGTGATGCAGGAGAGGTCTTTGGCCTTAAGGTTCTGGCGGAAAATATCTGCCGCAGCGGACACAACTGTACACGTTTCATCATTCTGGGAAAACATCCGGTTTATGAGAAAAATGCCGGAATGGTCAGCACCTGCTTTGAGGCCCCGCATGAGAGCGGAACGCTTTACAATATGCTTTCCCATATTATTTATAACGGACTGAATATGACCAGAATCGAATCACGTCCAATTCCGGAGAGAACCTGGCAGTACCGGTTTTTTGTGGATTTTGAGGGAAACCTTCGTGACAGTGCGGTGAAAAACGCCCTGAGGGGGATACGGGCAGAGGCAAGCGCCCTGCGGGTATTGGGAAACTATTAACTGCGCCCTGGCATCGCAATGAAATACAGAACAGAAAGAGGAAATAAAAATGGCAAGAACAGAGGAATGCATTCTTTACCGCGATTTTCAGCATGGAGAAATTCTGGATACAATGACATCTTTGATGAATGCATATGAAGCAGGAGCAGAGAAGCTGGCAGACCGGAAACGCGAGTTCTTTCAATGTGTAAATGGCCTGGTGGAGCTGGCTGGCATGTATGGCTTTTCCGGAAACCTGTGGCACAATTACCTGACACAGCTTCTGGTAAATCATGAAAATGCGTTCAGTACAGCCTGCGAGATCCGCGGCGCTGTAGAGGGCAGCATCAATTCCCTGGCACTGAGTGATTTTGAGATTTTTAAAGAACTTTATGATTTTGACCTGAAGGTTTTTGATGAGGTATTTCATACCAGCTGCTGCGAGACACTTTGCAGCTATGAGAATATCAATGGAAACAGCAAAATGTACAACCAGAGGATCCGGGACCGTATCTGCAATATGAGCAAAACTCTGGCAGAAGCCGTAAGCACCGAGGAATTTATGGCAGATATGGTGCAGTTTTACAAGGATTTCGGGGTGGGAAAGCTGGGACTGCATAAAGCTTTCCGCATCGAGCATGATGAGGATGGCAAGGTGGTCATTGCACCCATAACCAGAATTGCCCATGTAAAGCTGGATGACCTGGTGGGGTATGAAATCCCCAAAAGGAAGCTGATCGAAAATACGGAGGCTTTTGTGCGGGGCAGAAAGGCGAACAACTGTCTGCTGTTTGGAGATGCGGGAACTGGAAAATCCTCCAGCATCAAGGGTATCCTGAACCGTTATTATGATGAGGGGCTTCGTATCATTGAAGTCTACAAGCATCAGTTCCAGGATCTGAACGATGTCATTGCCCAGATCAAAAACCGGAATTACAAGTTTATTCTATATATGGATGATCTGTCCTTTGAAGAATTTGAGATTGAATATAAATACCTGAAAGCAGTGATCGAAGGCGGTCTGGAGAAAAAACCGGACAATATCCTGATCTATGCCACCAGCAACCGCCGACATCTTGTGCGGGAGAAGGCCAGCGACAAGCTGGAGATTGCCGATGGGGATGATCTTCATTCTTCCGATACGGTACAGGAGAAGCTTTCTCTGGTATATCGTTTTGGTGTCCGCATTTATTTTGGAGCGCCGGATAAAAAAGAATTTCAGAATATCGTAAAAGTACTGGCAAAGCGCCACGGTGTCAAAATGGCGGAGGACGAGCTTCTGCTGGAGGCAAACAAGTGGGAGCTTTCCCATGGAGGTCTCACCGGGCGGACGGCGCAGCAGTTTATCGATCACATTCTGGGAACTGTAGAGCAATAGAACGAGAGAACACTTAAGTATAATAAAAGGAGGAAACATGGCAGTTACAACATTTGCGGCGATAGACATCGGCTCCTATGAGGTCAGCATGAAAATTTTCGAACTGTCCAAAAAAATCGGATTTCGGGAAGTCAACGATGTCCGTTATCGCCTGGAGATTGGAACAGGAGCTTATTCCTGCGGGACGCTGGATATGGATACAGTGGATACGATCTGCGAGATTCTGGGAGATTTTAAGCGGATGATGGCAGAATTCGGAACCACTGAGTACCGTGCCTGTGCCACCAGTGCGTTCCGTGAGCTGAGAAACCCGATCATTGTCATTGAACAGATTTTCCAGCGGACAGGCCTCCGCGTGGAGATTTTAAGCAATGCAGAGCAGCATTTTCTGGGGTACAAGTCTATTGCGGCCATTGAGAATGGCTTCAAGAAAATGATTCAGAAAGGAACCGCCATTCTGGATGTGGGCGGAGGAAGCCTCCAGGTTTCTCTGTTTGACAAGGATGCCCTGGTGACCACCCAGAGCCTGAAAATGGGAAGCCTGCGTGTGCGTGAAAGACTTCGTGAGCTGGAAAAGACAAGCACTCATTATGACCAGCTCGTGGAGGAATTCATTCGAAATGATCTGATCAGCTTCCAGCGGCTTTATCTGAAGGATCGGGATATCAAAAACGTGATCCTGATGGGAGATCTCCTTACGGACACTATTTTCCGGGAGGAAAGACAGGACAATATCATCACAAAAGAAGAGTTTATGAATCGCTATGAGGTTACGGCAAACAAGTCTGAGCAGGTGCTGGCAGAGGAGATGGGAATCGATCCGGAGTATGCAAACCTGATCGTGCCGACCATGGTCATCTGTAAGAACTTTATCGACCTGTTTCATGCGGAATATCTGTGGATGCCGGGTGTTTCCCTTCTGGATGGTATTGCCTACGATTTTGCAGAAAAAAAGAAATTCATTAAAAGTGCTCACAATTTTGAAAACGACATCCTGGTGGCATCGAAAAATATTGCAAAGCGTTATTCCACCGGTAAAAACCATATTCAGGGCACCACGGATCTTGCCCTTGCCATCTTTGACAGCATGAAAAAAATACATGGTATGGGCAGCAGGGAACGGCTTCTTCTGCAGATTGCGGTACAGCTCCATGACTGTGGAAAATACATCAGTATGGGAGATGTAGCCGAGTGTTCCTACCGCATTATCATGGCAACGGAAATCATTGGCCTTTCCACAGAGGAACGTCAGATCATTGCGAGCGCTGTGCGCTATAACACCACAGAATTTGTTTACTATGACAAATTTGAAGGGGAAACCGGAGTGGACAAGGGACGTTATCTGATGATCGCAAAGCTGGCAGCGATCCTGCGTCTTGCAAATGCGATGGACCGGAGTCATTACCAGAAGGTGAAGGGACTGAAGGCTGTTTTAAAAGACAGGGAACTGGCGCTTGTCATTGATTCAGATCAGGACATTTCCCTGGAACTGGGACTTTTGAAGGACAAAGTGGAATTTTTCGAAGAAGTGTTTGGTATCCGTCTGGTACTCAGACGTAAGAGAAAAATGTAGAGGTGAGCGTAATGGATTTAAGCAATTTTGAAAAACCGGAATATT
>JALERH010000112.1 GCA_022764275.1 Blautia sp.
ACAGGATCCGAATTCTATTTTCTGGTTTTATCAGAAGCTGATCGCACTGCGTAAGCAGGAACAGGTTCTGACAGACGGAAAATACGAACTCCTGCTTCCGGAGGATGAGGCTGTTTTTGCCTATACCAGAACGAATCCGAACACAGAGCTTCTGGTGCTTTGCAATTTCACCGGACAGGAGCAGATGTGCAGCCTGTTAAAGGAGTGGGGAGACGGAGAATTTCTTTTGGGAAATTATCCGGAAAACTCTCCGGCAGAGATGTTGCGTCCTTACGAGACCTGCATGATTATCAGACGGAATAAAGAATAAAGTGAGGAAGGCAAAATGACAAGTCAGACATTACGAGATGCGCGCAGATATGAGGAGACCTACGAAAAGAGAATCAAAAAAGAGAATCGTCCGGAATTCCATTTCTCTTCCAGGGTGGGATGGCTGAATGATCCCAATGGATTTTCTTATTATGACGGAAAATATCATCTTTTTTACCAGTATCATCCTTATGACCCATATTGGGGGCCCATGCACTGGGGACATGCAGTAAGTGAAGATCTGCTGCACTGGGAGTATCTCCCCGCGGCTCTGGCACCGGATCAGCCTTATGACAGGGATGGCTGCTTTTCCGGAAGTGCAGTGGAGCTTCCGGATGGACGCCAGCTTCTGATGTATACCGGTGTAAAAAGAGTTCCGAAGAAGGACGGCGGATATGTAGATGAACAGACGCAGTGTCTTGCTGTGGGCGATGGCGTGGATTATGAAAAATACGAAGGAAACCCGGTACTGGACGGGAAGGATATCCCGGAGGGATGCAGCAAAGCAGATTTCCGGGATCCTAAAATGTTCCGGAATGCGGATGGAACCTACAGCATGGTGGCGGTAAACCGTGCGGCTGACGGAAGCGGCCAGATTCTTCTGTATAAAAGTGAGGACGGATTTCACTGGGATTTTAAAAGCGTGGTGAAAGAAAATCATCACCGTTTCGGTGTAATGTGGGAATGCCCGGATCTTTTTAAGCTGGATGGAAAGGATGTCATTATCTGCAGTCCTATGGATATGCTGCCGGAAGGGTTTGAGTACCATAACGGAAACGGAACCCTTTGCCTGATCGGGACCTTTGATGAAGAAACGGGAACCTTTCAGGAGGAGCATCATCAGACAGTAGATTACGGAATTGACTTTTATGCGCCCCAGACGATTCGCACTCCGGATGGACGTATCGTCTTGCTTGGATGGATGCAGAACTGGGACACAGCACGTCTGCAGCTTCCCGATACTGCCTGGTTCGGGCAGATGACAGTACCCAGAGAGCTGTCCATCCGTAACGGAAGGCTTTACGAAAATCCTGTCCGTGAATTGGAAGCGCTTCGCAGAAACCGCACAGAGTATCAGGATGTGCTTGTGGAAGACGGAGTGATCAGCCTGGATGGAATCTGCGGCAGAAGGGTGGATATGGAACTGGAACTGGCTCCGGCAGACGAACAGAAGGGTTATGAAAAATTTGCTGTTCGTTTTGCACAGGACGATGTTTTTCATACCGCAGTAAGCTTCCGACCACATGAATCCATTCTGAAAATAGACAGGAAGTTTTCAGGCTCCAGAAGAGCAGCCATTCATCAGAGAAGAAGCCTTGTCCGTTCTGAAAATGGAAAACTGAAGCTGCGCCTGATTCTGGACCGCTTCAGTGCCGAGGTCTTTGTCAATGACGGAGAGCAGGTGATGACGATTACCATGTATACGGATCAGTCCGCGGACAGGATTTCCTTCTTTGCGGATGGAGCTGTGAAAATGAATGTGGTGAAGTATGATCTGATTACAGACGAAAAAGAGAAATAGATGGAAAGCAGCCTGATATTTTATCCGCATCTCAGCGGAGACAAAACAATCTATTCGGATCCGGATATGCGCGGAGCATTTATAGGACTGGAGATTGATACGGATGTATTATAAAAATATTCCGTTGCAGTATTTCTGGAGGAGTGAAAATTGCTTCTGAGACCCAACTTTTCGAAATTTTGGGGGCCTCAGAAGCAATTTTTTTGTCATAGATACTTATTTCCCAGTAATGGGGTCCCGGAAGAGTAAAAAAATTGTATATAGGCCCCAAAAGGAGTTACGGAAGTAATTTTTCCATCGTAAAATTCTCTGACAGGTGCTATGATAAGAGTGTGATAGGCGGTAAATTTTCTGAGAAAGGGCATAAGGATGAAACGATTAAAAAAATGGTTTATAAATCTGCGGATTCAGAGGAAGCTATTATACTGTGCACTGGGGATTACCATGATCGTGCTGCTTTCGGCAGGCATTTCCCTGTATGTTGTGGCGTCCCGCATGGTTACAGAGCAGACGGAAAAGCAGTTTGCGGGCGGTATTTATGAGTTGTCGATAAATCTGAATCACTATTTCGAACTGGTGGAAAATTCTTTTGATTATATTTCAAATA